>JAIERD010000258.1 GCA_019747155.1 Pseudomonadaceae bacterium | reverse complement strand
TTCTGGTCGGCATCAAAGCCTTCACCGCCGCAGTCCTTGGCGGCATTGGCAGCATTCCCGGCGCCATGCTCGGCGGCCTGGTGCTGGGCATCGCCGAAGCCTTCGGTGCCGATATTTTTGGCGACCAATATAAAGACGTGGTGGCCTTTGCCCTGCTGATCCTGGTGCTGTTGTTTCGTCCGACCGGCATTCTCGGTCGCCCGGAGGTTGAAAAAGTATGAGTAGCGTTTTTAGCAACCTCAAAACCGCCTGCTTCAGCGCCTTGCTGGTGTTGGCCGTGGCCTACCCGGTGCTGGGTCTGAAACTCAGCACCGTCGGCATCACCCTAGAAGTCCAGGGCGCCAGCCCGGCACGGCTGTGGGCCGTCGCCGCCGCCGCGCTGGGCATGTTTGTCTGGCAGTTGCTGCGCAACCGCATCGGCACGATTTGGGCCGGCGCCCCCAAGCTGCCGAGCCTGTCCGGCCACGCCAGCAACTGGCTGACCCTGCCGGCGAACCAGCGCTGGTTTATCGCCGGCTTGATTATCCTCGCGCTGGTCTGGCCGTTTTTCGGCTCGCGCGGTGCGGTGGACATCGCCACCTTGATCCTGATCTACATCATGCTGGCCCTCGGCCTGAACATCGTAGTCGGCCTGGCCGGGCTGCTGGATCTGGGCTACGTCGGTTTCTACGCCGTCGGCGCTTACAGCTATGCACTGTTGTCGCACTACTACGGCCTGGGTTTTTGGACCTGCCTGCCGATTGCCGGGCTGATGGCGGCCTTCTTCGGCTTTATCCTCGGGTTTCCGGTGTTGCGCCTGCGTGGCGATTACCTGGCCATCGTCACCCTGGGCTTTGGCGAGATCATCCGCATTTTGCTGCGCAACATGACCGAACTGACTGGCGGCCCCAACGGCATCAGCAACATCGACAAGCCGACCCTATTTGGCCTGAGCTTTGAACGCACCGCCGCCGAGGGCATGCAGACCTTTCACGAATACTTCGGCATCGCCTACAACTCGATCAACAAGGTGATCTTCCTTTATCTGGTGGCGCTGCTGCTGGCCCTGCTGGCGCTGTTTGTGATCAACCGGCTAATGCGCATGCCACTGGGGCGCGCTTGGGAAGCGCTGCGTGAGGACGAAATCGCCTGCCGCGCATTGGGCATGAACCCGACCGTCATCAAACTCTCAGCCTTCACCCTCGGCGCTTGCTTTGCGGGCTTTGCCGGCAGCTTCTTCGCCGCCCGCCAAGGTTTGATCACCCCGGAATCCTTCACCTTTATCGAGTCGGCCACCATCCTCGCCATAGTCGTTTTGGGCGGCCTGGGCTCGCAACTGGGCATTATCCTCGCGGCAACCGTGATGATTCTGCTGCCAGAACTGATGCGGGAGTTCAGCGAGTACCGGATGCTGATGTTCGGTGCCTTGATGGTGCTGATGATGATCTGGCGTCCGCAGGGCTTGCTGCCCATGCAACGCCCGCATCTGGAGCTGAAACCATGAGCCGACCGATTCTAGAGGTCAGCGGCCTGTCCATGCGCTTCGGCGGCCTGCTCGCCGTAAACGGCGTGGCGCTTAGCGTGCAGCCCAAACAAGTGGTTTCGATGATCGGCCCCAACGGCGCCGGCAAGACCACGGTATTCAACTGCCTGACCGGTTTTTATCAACCGAGCGGCGGCGTGATCCTGCTCGACGACCTGCCGATCCATCACCTGCCAGGGCATAAAATCGCCCGCAAAGGCGTGGTTCGCACCTTTCAGAACGTGCGTTTATTCAAGGAAATGACCGTCATCGAAAACCTGTTGGTGGCCCAACACCGGCACCTCAACAACAATTTTCTCGCCGGCCTGTTCAAGACCCCGGGCTTTCGCCGCAGCGAGCGCGGGGCGATGGAATTTGCCATGCACTGGCTGGAGCAAGTCAACCTCGGCGAGTTTGCCAACCGTCCGGCCGGCACCCTCGCCTACGGCCAGCAACGCCGGCTGGAAATTGCCCGTTGCATGATGACCCGCCCGCGCATCCTGATGCTCGATGAGCCGGCCGCCGGCCTCAACCCGCGCGAGACCGAAGACCTCAAGGCGCTGATCGGCATGCTGCGCGACCAGCACGACGTCACCGTTCTGCTGATCGAACACGACATGAAGCTGGTGATGAGCATCTCCGACCACATCTACGTGATCAACCAAGGCACGCCCTTGGCCAACGGTACCCCGGAGCAGATCCGCAATAACCCGGACGTGATCAAAGCCTATTTGGGGGAAGCGTAAAGATGCTGTATTTCAATAATGTCTCGACCTTCTACGGCAAGATCCAAGCCCTGCACGACGTCAGCATCGAGGTTAAGCAAGGCGAAATCGTCACCCTGATCGGCGCCAACGGCGCCGGTAAATCGACCCTGCTGATGACCCTCTGCGGCTCGCCACAAGCAGCCTCCGGCAGCATTCGCTATGAGGGCGAAGAACTGATCGGCATGGACACGCCCGAGATCATGCGCAAAAGCATCGCCGTGGTGCCCGAAGGTCGGCGGGTATTTGCCCGCCTGACGGTGGAAGAAAACCTGGCCATGGGCGGCTTCTTCACCGAGAAGGACGACTACCAAGAGCAGATGGACAAGGTCTTGCACCTGTTCCCGCGCCTCAAGGAACGCTTTGCCCAACGCGCCGGCACCATGTCCGGCGGCGAACAACAGATGCTTGCCATCGGCCGCGCGCTGATGAGCAAACCCAAGCTGCTGTTGCTCGACGAACCGAGCCTGGGCCTGGCACCGATCATCATCCAGCAGATTTTCGCCATCATCGAACAACTGCGCAGCGATGGCGTGACGGTGTTTTTGGTCGAGCAAAACGCCAACCAGGCGCTGAAACTCGCCGACCGCGCCTACGTGTTGGAAAACGGCCGGATCGTCATGCAAGGCAGCGGCGCCGAACTGCTGGTCGACCCTAAGGTGCGCGACGCCTATCTAGGCGGTTAAGCCCAGCAGCTAAAGCGTTGAGCGCTACTCGTCAGCCGCATATTGCGCCACCACCTCTGCACTTCCCGCCTTACTCAGGCCTATGACTTGATAGGCCTGGTGGGGCTGGCCGTAGTCCATGCCTGGCGAGCCTGCGGGCATACCTGGGACTGCCATACCCACCAGATCCGCGCGTTTGGTTAATTCAACTATCTGCGCGGCGGGCACGTGACCTTCGACAAATTTGCCATCGATCACCCCGGTATGACAGGAGGCCAGGCCCGCTGGCACGCCAAGGCGCTGCTTGACCGCGCTCATATTGGTTTCGACCTGATCGTTAACCTTGAAGCCATTCGCTTCAAGGTGTTTGATCCAGTCCTTGCAGCAGCCGCAATTGGCGTCGCGATGCACGTCAATACTCAGCGGCTCGGCAGCCTGGGCCACCCCGCTCAGCAACAAGGCCGCGAAGGTGGCAATACGCACCGGGCTAAACATGCTGATACTCCTAAATACACAGTTAGGACCCCGTGACCGACCGGCCACGGGGTAAGGCAAATAACTAAATCCTTAGTGACAGCAGCAACCGCCACTGGCACCGCCAGCCGCTTTGCCGGCGATGGGCGTTGTTGCGGCGAGTAGTTGTGCGGGATAGCCCGCCGCGTCAAAGGCGGCGAGCAGCGCCGCACTGCTCGGCGTGCCAGTAACACGCACTTGGCCCGCTGCCAGATCGACCTCGACCGCCTCGACCCCAGCCAGCGGCGCCAAAGCCTCCTTGATGTGTTTGACGCAAGAGCCGCAGCTCATGCCCTCAACTTTCAGTTCGATACTGCTCATGCTGAACTCCTCATAAGTGACCGGTGCATTGCGGCCTTAACATCATCTTTGACCTTACCGTCGTGACAAGGTCAAGCCGCGATTTCCAGCTCAGATGCCAGGCGTACTCCTGCAGAACACGGAGGCTGATTCAGAAGACGGTGAGTTCTGCAGGATTTAGTTCTCCTGAGTGACCCCAAGGCCAAGGGCCGAACCTAGTCGCGACCCTTGGTGCACAGCGACCAACAGCGAGCGTTACTTAGCCGCTGGCATCTTCATCATCGACGACTGTTGATCCATCATCTTCATCATCATGTCCATCATTCCTCGCATATCCCCCATTCCACCCATACCGCCCATACCCGCAGCGCCCTTGGCGCCGGCCATATCCATGCCCATGCCCATGCCAGGCCCAGCACAACCCGCCCCGCCTTGTTTCTGCATCATCAGCATGCCGTCTTTCATCGCCGCCATGCCTTCTTGCATCGCGGCCTGACGCTCGGCCGGGGTCTTGGCGGCGGCGACCTTGTCGTGAATAGCCTGCATTTTTTGCATTTGCTCAGTCATCGCTGGGCTCATGGCCGGTTGCACTGCGACGCTCGCGGCAGCGGCACTGGCCGGTACTGCGTCTGGGTGATGGGCATCCTCGGCAGCAGCCATAAACGCACTGCTGGCCAAGAGGGCGGCCAGTACCAATTTCAGTTGTGTTTGCATGATGAACTCCAGGAATTAAGAAACAGCAACAACAGCAAAACCGCGCCGAATGGACGCAACGAAACAGCGCGCCCGCAAGCGGACGCGCTGATATTCAGAATTAATCGTTAAAACGAACGAACAGCAGACGGGCTGGCGGCCTCGGTGGAACGCGGCGGCGCAGTGCAAGGAAGTCGCAGGTGGCGCTATTGGTCGGATTGAGCAGCGTAAGTGCCGGTAATAACAGCAGCAGCGCCCAACTGAACAGATCCAAACTTAGCAGGTGCAACGTGGGGCTGATCGCCACGGCAGCGTCGGCGCAATGCTGCAGGCAACCACTGGCGTGCGCACTGTGTTGCTCAGCCTGCTGCGTAGCCAAGACGCTGTCATGTGGCGCGGCCTGATCGTGCAGCGGTTGCACCAAGCAACCTTGCGCCGTCGCCACCAACAACGCCAACAACCACACCGCCAAGGTCAGGCGCATAAGAAAGTGGCGCTGCTGACGGAACCAATCCATGACGTGCTCCAGAGGCTGCCAAGCCATATCGAACTTCAGTCTAGACCGCTAGGCGGCGCTCAAACTGACCTAAGTCAAAGCCGCGCTGATTAGCGCTCATTCGGACCCTTGATAGCTGATGCCATTCGGGCCGGCGCCGACTTTATGGCTGGCCAGCACGCTGCGGCTGGCGGTATCGATCACCGAAAAAGTACCGGCCTCCAGATTGCTAACAAATACATAAGCGCCGTCGCGACTGATAGCCACCCCGTGGGCGCCCTTGCCAGTGGTCAGGGTGGCGAGCACCTTGAGCGTCTGTGGGTCGACCACCGAAACACGATCATCCGGTTCACTGCTGCTGCCTTGATTGGCGACATACACCTGACGGCCATCGAGTGTTGCGTACATCTGTACCGGTGTTCTGCCGACAGCGACTTTACCGAGCAAACGCTGGGTCGCCGTATCGATGATCCCGAGCTTATTTTCCCCGCTCAGCGACACATAGGCCTGGCGCCCATCGGGGGCAAAGCCAACTTGCACCGGGGCTTTGCCGACGGCAATTTGCGTGATCTCTTTTAGTGTTGCGGTATCGATCACCGAGACGCTGGCGCCGCGCATATTGGCTACATACAGCGCCTTGCCATCCGGGCTCAGGCGCAAACCATGCGGGAAGCTGCCGGTCTTGACTGTGTCGATCTGCTTGCGCTGCGCAAGGTCGAAGACCCGCACCAGGTTTGCCGCCGAGTCGCTAACGAAGGCCCGCTGGCCGCTCAGGTCGGTGACTACGTGGGCCGGGTGTTCGCCAGCCGGCAAACTGAAAGCCGGCTTATCCAGCGCGGCGGTGCTGAACACCTGCAACTCACCGCCGCTCTTGGCCCCGGCTTGGTGCTCTGCATGGGCCGGCATGCCCACCACCAATAACCAGTGATTATCGGCGCTGACTTGCAGATTATGTGGGGCGATGTTCAAAGCTAGGGTTTTGACCACGCCAGTACTAAGTCGCACCTGGCTGATCGAGCTGTCGCGCTCATTGGCCGTGTAAACGGTGCCAACCGGGGCGGCCTGCGCCAGGTTCAGCGCCAGCGTGAAGGTCGAGACCAACAGCAGTTTGAAACCATTCATGGGCACTTATCCTTTTGGTAAAACTTGGACAGTTACGACGGGCCCTCGACGACTATTATTCGCCCGCCTCCAAACTGCGCCGCCACCGCCGGCCGAACCTTGATAATGATCAACTAACCGCTATTCAACCCGGCGCCAACCACCATTGCGGTTCAGGGCAAGACGAAGCGAAACAGCTCGGCGGATTTACCCGGCAGGGTCAGCTTGAGCACCGCTTTGCTGCCCGCTGTGGCCTGATAAGAACCTTGCGCCATCAAGGAGTTGG
>JAIERD010000080.1 GCA_019747155.1 Pseudomonadaceae bacterium | reverse complement strand
ACCATTAACGGATCGCAACTTAAAGGCGGCTGGTTCATTCCACTGACATTCAGTGGTGAGAAGGTGCTAACTCGCGCACTGACAACAGGCTCACAACAAACTATCTACTTTAATACCTATCAACCCTCAGCCAACACCAGCTCATGCACAGCAACCTTTGGTACATCTCGCGCATATGCAGTAAGCCTTTATGATGCTACCGCTGTTGATCCGATTACCGGCGACCCAGTGCCTCGTTTTAGCCTGCTAAGCGCCCCCGGAATACCACCACAACCAGAAGAGATATGCATCGGTGATCACTGCTTTGTTATTAAAGGACCGGGGACGGGGACGGGGACGGGCAAGTCTGGTATCGACATAATCGACACGCCGCCACCCGGACTGATGTACTGGATCGATGACACCGACACCGGAGCGTAAACAATGAGACGAACAAGCTCAGGCTTTACTTTGATTGAAATCATGATTGCCATAGCGATAATTGGCATTCTGAGCGCTATGGCCCTACCCGCCTATCAAGAGTATGTAAGACGCGCAGCCTGTGAGGATGCCAAAGGCACCGTCACAGGCGCGGCGAGTTTTATGGAGCGATTTAGAGCGCAAAACAATACCTATGCTAACGCAGGAGCCGCAGTAGGCATGCCCAACCGGAGTCCGGTATCAGGAGCCCAGCAATACAACATTGCAGTGGTTTCAACCGCTGACACTTACACAATCACCGCCAACCCAATTCCCGGAACTTCGGCAGGTACTGCGATCTCGCTCGACAATACCGGTAATCGGGTCGGTGCCGCCTGGACTTGCCCATAGCAGTAAGAAAAATGGGTGGGCCAACGGGTAATACCAGTCAGTTAAGCCCTATCGCTTGACCTTTGGCCGCAAGAAATCAAAATCCGATGCCTGTACTGGCATCGGATTTTTTATGCGTCGCGCTCGGGCACTGGAACTGACTCACAACATCGCCTCCACCCCCAATTCCATTAGTGGGTTGGATTCATTGCTTGATCCGGCTTTGGTCGAGCAGGCGCTGGAGCACGCCGGCGTAGCGACTTTGCGCAAGCGGCGTTTGCCGCTGGAGATGATGCTGCCGGGGCAACGCCCGCAGGTGGCTGGCCCAAGCCCGTCAGAGCTTGGGCGGCGAGGCTGTACGGCAGGTCTTCCATCTGACTCAGAAAAGTTGGTATGAGGTGGGGAATTACCCAACTTGGGCGGGCTTGCGTTTGCTGGGTGTCGATGGTGTCGCCTGGCGAACGCCTGACACGCCGGAAAATCAGGCGCTGATTGACAGGTCAAGGGCAAGGTTCGCCAGACTCTGACGTCGATGGCCGACCCACTGCACTTCCCATCAGATGAAATCGTCGACCTGTACAGCCAGCGATGGGAGATCGAATTAGGCTTTCGAGAGATGCAGCAGACGTTGCTCAACAGCAGTTACACGCTGCACAGCAAGACGCCCGAGATTATCGCACAAGAGTTGTGGGGCGTAGCGGGGCTATAACTTGCTGCGCTTTCAGATGGTGGAAAAGAGTGATCACTACCCAGACGCATGCGAAATGAGTTTTCCGCATGCATCTGGGCGATTGTCGGGTTTATCAACAGTGTCTCCGCCGACCGTTTCGGGAACATCCCCAAGTATCTGGCCGAGCTTCATGTGCCAGCACCGCACTATGTCCTGCCTCATCGGCGGGGGGGGATTTATCCTCGGGCCATCAGGCATAAATCCCCGTAGTATTCGATCAAAAATAAAAATGCCAGTCAATTAAGCTGACTGGCATTAGGGCCAACGGCCCCTTTAAATTTATAATCTGATCAATTAAAGCGCCCTAGCCCGCAACTCTTTCGGCATCGAAAACGTCACATTCTCCTCTCGCCCCTGCAACTCCTCAGCCCCACTCGCACCCCACTCACGTAACAGTTCAATCACTCCACGCACCAACACTTCCGGCGCCGAAGCACCAGCGGTGATACCAATCTGCGCGGTATCGACAAACCACTCTCGCCGCAAGTCTTCGGCACCATCAATCAAATAAGCCGGCGTACCTAAGCGCTCGGACAATTCGCGTAAGCGGTTAGAGTTGGAGCTGTTGGGGCTACCGACCACCAAGACCACATCGCACTCGCTGGCCAGCTGTTTGACGGCGTCTTGGCGGTTTTGGGTGGCGTAGCAGATGTCGTCTTTGCGCGGTCCGCCGATGGCCGGAAACTTGGCGCGCAGGGCGTCGATGACGCGGCTGGTGTCGTCCATCGACAGGGTGGTTTGGGTGACGAAGGCCAGTGCTTCGGGGTTGCGCACCTCGAGCTTGGCAACGTCGGCTTCGTCTTCGACCAGGTAGATTTCGCCGCCATTGCAGCGGTCGTACTGGCCCATGGTGCCTTCGACTTCGGGGTGGCCGGCGTGGCCGATAAGGATGCACTCGCGGCCATCGAGGCTGTAGCGGGCGACCTCGATATGCACCTTGGTTACTAGCGGGCAAGTGGCATCAAAAACTTTAAGACCTCGGTCGGCGGCTTCTTTACGCACCACTTGCGATACACCGTGGGCGCTGAAGATGACGATGACGTTATTCGGCACCTGATCGAGTTCTTCGACGAAGATCGCGCCGCGAGAGCGCAAGTCTTCAACCACGAACTTGTTATGCACCACTTCGTGACGCACATAGATAGGCGCGCCGAAGACTTCCAGAGCGCGATTGACGATCTCAATGGCGCGGTCGACGCCTGCGCAAAAGCCGCGAGGGTTGGCGAGTTTGATTTGCATGGCGGGCGCCTCTGGAGGTGATGATGGTTAGACAAGGCGCAAGACACCAAGGCGTGCAGCGCGCGGTGCGAGGCAGACGTAGGGCGGACTCAGAAGCGCAGCGAACAGTCCGCCAACTAGGTCGCCAGCAGGATAACTCGCCAGTCAACTTCGGCGAGCACAACAATCATGATACCGCTGGCGGGTTACGTCGCTACACGCCTAACCCACCCTACAAAAATCAACAGCAGCGCTACAGCGCTTGCACCGCAATAATTTCCACCTCAAAGCCCAGCGTCTTGCCGGCCAGTGGGTGATTGAAATCAATGCTTACCTGGCTGTCGTCAAAGCTCTGCACCATGCCAGGCAATTCGGCATTGGCGGCGTCATTGAAGATCACGAGCAAGCCTTCGGCCAGCTCCATGTCTTTGAATTGGCTGCGCGGCATCACTTGTACGTTCTGCGGGTTTGGCTGGCCGAAACCCTGCTCCGGCAAGATCGGCAAGTTGCGCTTATCGCCGGCTTTGAGGCCGTAAAGGGCCTGCTCAAAGCCTGGCAGCAGGCTGCCATCGCCGACCTTGAAGGTGGCCGGCTGCTTATCGAAGGTGCTGTCGACCACATCGCCGTTATCGAGTTTGATGGCGAAATGCAGGGTCACCTGAGTAGCAGCACCAATGCGCTGCTCAGTGGCAAAGGATTCAGTCATGGCTAAGTTCTGCGCTCTTTTGCGTTTTAAACATATCCAGCGCCAGCAAGATTGCGCCGAGGGTGATGGGGCTATCGGCCAAGTTAAACGCCGGGAAGTACCAGCGATTCTGCCAATGCACCAAGATAAAATCGATCACATGGCCGTAAGCCACCCGGTCGAACAAATTGCCAATGGCGCCGCCCAGCACCAACGCTAGCGCCACGGCCAACCAGGTTTCATGGGCTTTCAGGCGCTTGAGCCAAACCACTAGCACCACGCTGACCACCAGGGCGATGGCGGCGAAGAACCAGCGCTGCCAACCGGCGGCTTCAGCCAAAAAGCTAAAGGCCGCGCCGGTGTTGTAGGCCAGCGTCCAGCTGAAGTAATCCGGGATCACTACTATCTGCTGATAGAGGCTCAAGGTGCCCTCGAAGTAGACCTTGCTGAGCTGATCGAGCAGCAACACCACGACGCTCAGCCACAACCAAGCCAGCCGGCCGAAACGCGCCTGGTTAAGCCCATTGTTCTTATGCATAGTGCCGCACCTCGCCCGCGCCTTCGATGTTCTCGATGCAGCGACCGCACAGCTCTGGATGGGCGGCGTGTTGGCCGACGTCTTCACGGTGATGCCAGCAACGACCGCACTTGCTGTGGGCAGACTTCAGCACCCGCAACTTCAAGCCCGGCACTTCGGTAGCCACGGCATCCTCTGGCGCACTGGCCAGGGTTGCCACTGTGGCAGTTGAGGTAATCAGCACAAAGCGCAGCTCATTGCTGAGTTTGGCCAGGTCCGCCGCCAAAGCGTCTTCGGCATACAGGGTGACTTCGGCCTGCAAGTTGCCGCCTATGGCTTTGGCCGCCCGCAGGTTCTCCAGCTCCTTGTTAACCGCCGTCTTGACCGCCATGGCTCGCTCCCAGAAGGCGCGATCCAGCTCTAGATCAGCCGGCATTTCGCTCAGGCCGGTGTACCAGCCGTTAAGCATCACCGACTCATTGCGCTCGCCCGGCAGGTATTGCCACAGCTCGTCGGCAGTGAAGGCCAGAATCGGTGCAATCCAGCGCACCAGCGCCTCGCTGATATGAAACAGCGCAGTCTGGCAGGAGCGCCGCGCCGTACTGTCGGCAGCCGTGGTGTACTGGCGGTCCTTGATGATGTCTAGGTAGAAGCCGCCCAACTCCTGCACGCAGAAGTTGTGCACTTTCTGATAGACGTTCCAGAAGCGGTATTCGCCGTAGGCCTCTTCCAGCTCGCGCTGCAGCAACAAGGCCCGATCCACTGCCCAACGATCCAACGCCAGCATGTCGCCGGGCGCCAGCAGATGCTCAGCCGGGTTAAAGCCGCTGAGGTTGGACAGCAAGAAGCGCGCGGTATTGCGGATGCGCCGGTAGGCATCGGCGCTGCGCTGCAGGATCACCTTAGACACCGCCATCTCGCCGGAGTAGTCGGTGGACGACACCCACAGGCGCAGGATATCGGCGCCCAGGCTGTCATTGACCTCTTGCGGGGCGACCACGTTACCCAGCGACTTGGACATCTTGCGGCCGTTCTCATCAACCACAAAACCGTGGGTGAGCAGCTCGCGGTACGGCGCCTGGTTATCGATGGCGCAACCGGTCAACAGCGACGAATGGAACCAGCCACGATGCTGATCGGAGCCTTCCAGGTACAGGTCGGCGCGCGGGCCGCTGTCATGACCGAGCGGGTGCGAGCCGCGCAACACGTGCCAATGGGTGGTGCCGGAATCGAACCAGACATCCAGGGTGTCGCTGATCTTGTCGTAGTCGGCCGCTTCATCGCCAAGCAACTCGGCGGCGTCAAGTTTGAACCAGGCTTCGATGCCTTGCTGCTCAACTCGCAGCGCGACTTCTTCGATCAGCTCGACGGTACGCGGGTGCAGTTCGCCGCTCTCTTTGTGCAAGAAGAACGGGATCGGCACGCCCCAGGTACGCTGACGCGAAATGCACCAGTCGGGCCGGCTGGCAATCATGCTGTGCAGGCGCGCCTGGCCCCAAGTTGGGACGAAGGCGGTTTGCTCGATGGCGGCGATCGCCCGCTTGCGCAAGGTTTCGCCGGTGACCGGCTGACGGTCCATGCCGACGAACCACTGCGCGGTGGCGCGATAGATCAACGGAGTCTTGTGCCGCCAGCAGTGCATGTAGCTGTGCATGATCTTGTCGCTGGCCAGCAGGCAGCCGACTTCGGCGAGTTTCTCGACGATCAGCGGATTAGCCTTCCAGACAAACTGACCGCCAAAGAACGGCAACGACTCGACATACACGCCGTTGCTCTGCACCGGGCTGATGATCTCGTCGTTGCTCATGCCGTAACCTTTGCAGGAACGGAAGTCTTCCTCGCCATAGGCCGGTGCCGAGTGGACCACACCGGTGCCAGCGCCCAGCTCGACGTAATCGGCCAGATAGACCGGCGAGAAGCGCTCATAGAACGGATGACGGAAGCGAATCAGCTCAAGCGCCTCGCCCTTGGCAGTCGCTATGGCTGCGCCTTGCAGGCTATAGCGGGCCAGGCAGCTTTCGACCAGCTCTTCAGCCAGCAGCAACAGCTTGTCGCCGACATCAACCAGCACGTAGTCAAATTCAGGATGAACGTTCAGCGCCTGGTTGGCCGGAATGGTCCAGGGCGTGGTGGTCCAGATCACCGCATAAGCAGGTTTCGGCAAGCTGGCCAAACCGAAGGCGGCGGCCAACTTGTCGGCATCTTCAACCAGAAACGCCACGTCGATGGTTGGCGATTGCTTGTCGGCGTATTCAACTTCAGCTTCGGCCAGGGCCGAACCGCAGTCGAAGCACCAGTTCACCGGCTTCAAGCCT
>JAIERD010000081.1 GCA_019747155.1 Pseudomonadaceae bacterium | reverse complement strand
GAGCCACTGCTGATCTTGCAGGTGTGGAAGGGCGGCATGTCCTTCCATGGCGGCTTTGTCGGCGTGATGCTGGCCATTCTGTGGTTCGGCAAGCGCAACGGCAAGAGCTTCTTCCAGCTGATGGACTTTATCGCCCCGGTGGTGCCGCTGGGCTTGGCGGCCGGGCGGATTGGCAACTTTATCAATGCCGAACTGTGGGGCAAGGCCACCGACCTGCCCTGGGCAATGGTGTTCCCCACAGACCCGCAACAGCTAGCACGCCATCCGTCGCAGCTCTATCAGTTCGCCCTCGAGGGCGTGGCGTTGTTTGTGATCTTGTGGCTGTACACCCGCAAACCACGGCCGACCATGGCGGTGTCCGGGATGTTTGCCCTGTGGTACGGGATTTTCCGTTTCGTGGTTGAGTTCGTCCGGGTGCCGGATGCTCAGCTCGGCTATCTGGCCGGCGGTTGGCTGACCATGGGTCAAGTGCTGTGTGTGCCAATGATCCTCGCCGGCATTGCCCTGATTGTCTGGGCTTACCGGCGCGCCCCGGCCGCCCAAGGAGCCGCACAATGAAACAGTATCTGGACTTGATGCGCTTGGTGCGCGACACCGGCACCTTCAAGAATGACCGCACCGGCACCGGCACTTACAGCCTGTTTGCCCAGCAGATGCGCTTCAATCTGGCCGATGGTTTTCCGCTGGTGACCACTAAGAAGTGCCACCTAAAATCGATCATCCACGAGCTGCTGTGGTTTCTGCAGGGCGACACCAATATCAAGTACCTGCAAGACAATGGCGTGCGCATCTGGGATGAGTGGGCCGACGAAAACGGCGACCTCGGCCCGGTCTATGGCTACCAGTGGCGCAACTGGCCGGCACCGAATGGCGGCTCGATCGACCAGATCAGTAACCTGATCCAGATGATCAAAACCAACCCGGACTCGCGGCGGTTGATCGTCAGCGCCTGGAACCCGGCGCTGGTCGAGCAGATGGCGTTGCCGCCGTGTCATGCGTTGTTTCAGTTCTATGTGGCCGACGGCAAACTCAGCTGCCAGCTGTACCAGCGCTCGGCGGATATCTTCCTCGGCGTGCCGTTCAATATCGCCAGCTACGCCCTGTTGACCCTGATGGTGGCGCAGGTCTGCGGCCTGCAACCCGGCGAGTTCATCTGGACCGGCGGCGACTGCCACCTGTACGCCAACCATCTGGAACAGACCGATTTGCAGCTGAGTCGCGAACCTTTGCCGTTGCCGGTGATGAAGCTCAATCCGGAGGTCACCGATCTGCTGGCGTTTAAGTTCGAAGACTTCGAGCTAGTCGGTTATCAGGCCCACCCGCATATCAAGGCGCCTGTGGCGGTGTGATTTAACGGCTGTCCGGCGCTCTCTGTGTGCGGCTTTCGCCGCGCTTGGCGGGCGCACTCGCGTAGGGTGTACTCGCGCAGCAGTACACCGGGGGCACAAGTTTCGGCTGACTGCTGGCGGGCTGTTCGCTGCGCTCCGAGGCCGCCCTACGGGGTTCACGGATCGTCATGCGCCGTATTAGGTTGGATTGAGCGCGTTGGCGAGCTGCTCGATTAGCGCTTGCCGCTCGGCTTGCGCCAGCGTCGGGTGCGGGTTGAGTGACGACCATTCGGGATGCGCGCGGGCTTTGCGCAGGATACTGAGCAGTTGGGCATTGTCCGTCTTGGCGTTGGTGCCGGCATCCACGGCGATGACGTGTTGCGCGGCGTGGCCGCGCTGACCGAGGGCGTTGAGCAGCTGCTGTTGGCGCACGGCCAGCAATTGCAGCACGCCGTCATCGACAGTCAACTCACGCTGGCCTTTGAGTTTGCCCAGCAGGCGCGCGCCGTAACTGCGCGCCGTTTGCAGGCCGCCGCCGGCAATGGCACCGAGCAGGGTGGCGGCGCCCAGGCTAAGGCCGCCGACCAGTAAATCCACCCCGGCGCCGGCCGCAGCGCCAGCCGCCACGCCACTGCCGACTTTAATGCCGAGCTGCTTGAGGGTTTCCGGGTTGAACAGGTCGTCACCCCAGCGGCCATCCAGTAGCGGCAGCTCGGCGCTCGCGGCATCTTCCTGGCGAAAGGCATACAGACGCAGCAGCGCCTCGACACAGGCCTGCTCGCGGCGGCGCACGGCATCGCGCAGCGCCTGAATCGCCGCCTGCTCCTGGCTGGGCTGGCTACTTACGCGGCGTCGGCAGGCGGCGCAGTCGAGCAGTAATTCGCCGATCAATTGCCGGCCGCTGTGCTGGCGCGCCATGGCTTGGGCGTGCAGGTCGGCAATCAAGCGCTGCAACTGCGGGCGGTAGTTTTCCAGCAGCAAGGCCAGGCTGTCATACAGCAGGCGTTCGCCGTCCTGGGGCGGCGCCACGGTGTCGAAACGTACCAGCGCGTGCAGGCCCAAGCGCGCCAGGGCGCTGCGCCAGCTTTCAACCTGGGCGCTGCCGGCGGCGGCAAAATTCAGCACTGGCAACAAGGGTTTGCCGCAGCTGGCCAGCACTGCCAGCTCGTCGCGGTATTTGGCCAGCACCGGCTCGCGGGCGTCGATCAGGTACAGCCCGGCATCGCTGGCGAGTAACTGGCGCAGCACCTTGGCTTCCTGCTCGAAACGCTGGCGCGCCTCGCTGCTGGCGAGAAAACGGCTGAGTTTCGCCGGTCCATCGAGACGCTCGCCGGGCCGTTCGAGCTGCTCCAGGTAATCCAATAAGGCGATGGCGTCTTCCAGCCCCGGCGTGTCGTACAGTTCCAGCAACGCCTGACCGTCCACCGACAGGCGCGCACCTTCGACGTGGCGGGTGGTGCTGGGCCGGTGGGAAACCTCGCCAAACCCCACATCGCGGGTCAGGGTGCGCAGCAACGAGGTTTTGCCGACATTGGTGTGGCCGACCACGGCGAGTTTCAGCGGGGCTGTCATCAGCAGCTTCTCGTCGCAGCGGGTGTGGTGGTGATTGTAGGGTGGGCTTCAGCCCACCTTAGGGTTGTGTTGGCCGCAGTCAGAACATCAGTCATGGCCAGTCTCCAGCCAGTTGAAGGGCGCGCTGTCGGCATGGGGCAGCTGTAGTTGCGCCAGGGCCTGATGCCAGTCACTCAGGCGCTCACTGTCCAGCGCCTCGCCGGGTGCCGCAGGCAGTAGCCAGATGCGGGTGGCGGCGGCGCTGCGGGCCAGTTCGCCGAGCAGCGCCAGGGTGCCGCGATCCGGCGAGCGGCGCGGGTCGCAGGCAATCGCCAAACGTGCCGGCGGGAAGCGGCTGAGTTGTTCGAGCAGATGCTGACGCTGCTCGCGGCTGTCGAGCACCCCGGCGTCGGCCACGGTTTTGGGCAGCGCCGGTGGCCAGGGGCGCTGCGGGTCTAATTCAATCGCCACTAACAGTGCGCCGCTGCTGGCCTGTTGATTGGCATTGGCCGCAGTGCTGGGCGTCAGTTGTGGGGCGCTGTCGCTGATGCCCAGGCGCTCGCTGCTGGGTTGCAACTGGGTGCGCAGCATTTGGTAGTCGGGCAAGGATAAGTCCAGGCTCAGCCGGCGTTTACCGTGCTGCCAGCAGCCCAGGCACAGCAGCGTCAGCAGCAGCCGTGGCAGCAGACCGAACACCAGCAACACGCCGAGCAGCCAGCTGGCCCAGGCTTGGCGGCTGCTGTCGTCGAGCAAGGCGGCGCTGCCGCTGGCGCGGATCATTTGACTGTCCGGCAGGCTGAAACCGAGCAGCGCCGGCACTGCGCCAAGGGCCTGGGTCAGGCTGACGAAACTCTCGTTGGGTAACAGGGTGGTCTCCCAGACGAAGCCGTAGCGACGGCTGGCCAGCAGCAGCATCAGCATGACCAGCGCGCTGCTCAGGGTTAGCAGCCACAGGCCGTGACTGAGCAGGCCAAAGCCCCAGCGACTGAGGCGCTGACGTTGTAACAGCAACATTAATGCGGGCAGCAGCTGGGCGGTTTGGGCGTCGCGGGCCAGCTTGGTGCTCAGCCATTGCCACAGTTGCCCGAGGGTGCCACTGGTGTGACCGGGTAATAGCCAGCTGAGCAGCCAGCCGGCGAGCATCAGCAGATTCAAGCCGAGCAGGCTGGCCAGCGCCCAAAGCAGATTCACCGGGCGCTGACCATCGCCCAGCGCGCCGAAGGCCAGCGCCGCGCCGCTGCACAGGGCCAGCAGCAGCAAGATGGCCAAGGCCAGGCGCGCGCCTTGTTGATAATGCTCAAGCGCCGCCAGTTGCCCGTCGCGGCTTGCCAGCCAAAGGGCGCGGGTCTGAATGCGCCGGCTCAAATCGCCACCTGCGGCGCGTGCTAGGCGATTGGCTTCGCGGTCTTCCAGGCGTTCGCCGCAGGCTTCACGCAGGCGAATCGCCTCGCTCAGCCAAAGCTGTTCTAGGTTGCCGGGGGCGGCTGTTGTACTATGGGCTTTGCTCACGCGTTACTCGTGGCCTGAGGATTTGGCCCAAGGATAACCCTTGCCGTCGGCCTTTGCGTAGCAAGCAGCGGGTGGAGCGGGCGACTAAGATGACGGGCAAGGCCGCAGACTTGGCGCTACAGGCGTGCAAGGTCAACGCTGCCGGGCACCCATAAGAATAATTATTAGCGGGCGAGAATCAGCATGTCCTTACCCAGCCTCGAGTGGGTTAACCAAGACTCCGCCTACCTGCGCCAACTGCGCGCGGGCTTTGCCTGGTTGCGCTTTACGCCGCAACTGGAACTGGAGTTCTGCAGTTACCACGCCGTCGCCAATTTGTACCGTATGCGCGGTGCGGTGATGGTTTCCTGCGTGATGTGGCTGCTGTTTAGCCTGCTCGATTACGTCAGCATGCCAGCCGTGTTTCGCCAGCAAAGCTTTGCCCTGCGCCTGTTGATTATGCCGTTGCTGCTGGGCACCTGGTGGGCGACCTTTCGGCCGCAGTGGCTTGAGCGTCTGCAGTTGCTGGCCGGCATCTGTGCGCTGGCTGCCGGGCTGTCGATTGCCGGGTGATTTGGATTGCCCGCGCCCATGAGTTTGCCTTGCCCTATGAGGGCATCATTCTGATGACGGTGTTCTTTTACTTCCTGATTGGTCTGCGCTTCCGAACTGCGGCCCTCTGTGGCTGGCTGACGTTTTGTGCCTATTTGGCGGTCGAGTTGCACACTGGCCTGGCGGCCAAAGTGCTGATCTACAACGCCTTCTTCTTGGGCGCGGCGAATCTGATCGGCTCCTTTGGCTGTTACTTTCTTGAGCACTCGGCGCGCGAGACCTTTATTGCCCAAGGCTTGCTGGAAGACATCGCCGAGCGCGACTTCTTGACCGGACTGCTCAACCGCCGCGCCTTTAGCGAGCAAGCCAACCGCAGCTGGCGCCAAGCCGTGCGCGCGCAACAGCCGGTGGCGGTACTGATGCTGGATGTGGATTTCTTTAAAGCCTACAACGACCACTACGGCCATGCCGCCGGTGACTTGGCCTTACAAGCCGTGGCCCGTGCCCTCGGCGCGCATGCCCAGCGCCCGCTGGATGTACTGGCGCGTTACGGCGGCGAGGAGTTTGTCGGGCTCTGGGTGGATGTCAGCCAGGAGGCGATTTTGGCCTTGGCCGAGGCTATTCGCGCCGATGTGCAGGCGTTGGCGCTGAGTCATCAGCATTCGGCGGTGGCGGACGTGGTGACCCTCAGTATTGGTATCGCCTATTTGCTGGCGCCGCAGCCTGGCGGGCTCGAAGAGGCGCAGCGCTTGGCCGATGGCGCGCTGTACCAGGCCAAGGAACAGGGCCGTAACCGCGTCGAACTGCGGGCGCTGACGTGCTGATGCGGCGCACTCGGCGGATCGGCAGCGGGTGCCTTGAGCCACGCAAAACGCTATCCTTGGCGGCATGAAAATTACTCGCCCGCTGTGCCTGATTGCCGCCCTCGCGCAAAACCGCGTGATTGGCTGCAACAACCAATTGCCTTGGCATTTACCCGCCGACCTCAAGCACTTCAAGGCCTTGACCTTGGGCAAGCCGATCATCATGGGTCGCAAGACCTGGGATTCGCTCGGCCGGCCACTGCCGGGGCGGCTCAATCTGGTGGTCAGTCGTCAGGCCGATTTGCAGCTGGCGGGGGCCGAAGTGTTCGCCTCGCTGGAGGCCGCCATCGCCCGCGCCGAAGAGTGGGCGGCGAGTGAGGATGCCGACGAGTTGATGCTGATCGGTGGAGCCCAGCTGTACGAGCAAGGCTTGGCGCTGGCGCAAC
>JAIERD010000581.1 GCA_019747155.1 Pseudomonadaceae bacterium | reverse complement strand
ACTGATCTGCAGCAGCTGCTCGAGCGCATCGCTGCGACCCAGCACCGCCAGCGCGGCCTGATTGGCCAGCGTCAGCTGCTCGGCATTCGGCTGAATGGCCTCGGCGCTAAATTCCAGCCCCAGCTGCCGGGCCAATTGCGCGGCATCGCGGCGCGACCAGTCTTGCAGACGAGTCGGCTCGGGCGCAGCAGCAGCGGTCGGTGGCGGCACCAGATGCACGGTCAGTTGCACTCGATATTGCCGCAGTAAGGGCGACAGCAACTGCAGCAGTAAATGGCTGTAAGGGTCATCGAGCTGATGGCAATACTCCAGCTGCGCCGCGCTGCCCAGCAGCAGCCGTGGCAGCGCGGCCAACCAACGTTGGCCGGCCCGCAAGCGGCGGCTGGTGATGAGCTGGGTGAAACCCCTGCCGATGAGCACTTTCATGTTTTGCTCCGTGTTGATCGACGCCAATAAAGCCCAGCGCCGAACAAGGCGCTTAACCCCAGCAAATAGGGCAACCAGCGTTTCAGGCTGGGCAGCACGCCGTGCTCGAGGGAAAACCACTGAGCCTGCACCAGATGGTCATAGCCCTTGGGCATGACCAGCACACCATTGGCCTTGGCATACGCGGCGTAGTCGCCCTGTAACTGCGCAAACAATTCCGGCATGGCCCCACGCAGATCGGTCGTCTCGCCAGGGTCGCGCTCAAGGTTGTACAGATGCCATTGCTCATCGCCGATGGGCGAGAGGTTTTTCAGCAACTTGTAGGGGCCTTTAAACAACGCGGCGTTGCCCGACAGCTCATAGCCGATGGCTTGCTCAGCTGGATGCACCTGCGCGGCTTGGCCCATCAGCAGCGGCAGCAAACTGCGACCGGTCATCGCCGGCGCCGTGCGGCCACGGTACTGGCCGTTGTGCGGGGCGATGCCGGCCAGTTCCAGCAGCGTCGGCATCAGGTCGGTGACATGGGTAAAGGCCCGAGTGAGGCCATTGGCTGGCATACCCGGCACCCCGGCGATAATCAGCGGCACGCGCAAACCGCCCTCCCCGGCAAAAAACTTGTAGCCGCTTAACGGCGCCGCCGCCGCACTGGCCCAACTCGGGCCGAGCACCGCATAGGTGCCCTTGGCGCCCAAGTGCGACAGTTCGGTTGAGTAGTTGGCCGCCAGCCACAGCTTGGCGGTCCAAATGGCGAAGGGATCGGACGGTTCCGGGCCGTTATCCGACATAAACACGAACACCGTATTGGCGTATTCACCCGTGGCTTTCAGGTGCGCAATCAGCCGGCCGATTTGCTCATCCATGGCATCCGCCATGCCGGCATACACCTCCATGCTGCGCTCGGCGCGAGCGCGCTGCTCGGGGCTGAGAGCCGCCCAGTCCTGGGTGCTGGCCATCTCGAGCATCGCCGAGCCTGCCGGCACCAACCCCAGCTCAACCGCCCGCGCCCGCCGCGCCTGGCGCAGCGCCTGCCAGCCGCCGGCGTAGGCACCACGGTATTTGTCGATATTGGCTTGCGGCGCCTGCAGCGGAATATGGTTGGCTTGAAAGCCCAGATAGGCGAAGAACGGCTGACCGTCGGCACGGTTGCTGTCGATGTAGTCGATGGCCTTGTCGACGATCAGTTGCGATGAGTAGAAATCTTCCGGCAGGGTTGCCGCGCGATCACCCTCAAACCAATAGGCCTGATCGTAGAGCAACATATAGGGGCGTTGCTGCCAGTTGTCCGAACCGCTGTCGGCTTGAATAAAGGAGCGCTCAAAGCCGCGCTGATTCGGCAGTTTTGCCGCGCTTTTGCCCAGGTGCCACTTGCCGCTGATATAGGTGTGGTAGCCGTTGTCCTTGAGCATCTCGGCCAGGGTCACCACCTCAGTGTCGAGGGTGCCGGCGTAACCCGGCTTACCGGCATGCTCAGGCGGCATGGTTTCCGGCATATTGCCGACGCCATTAAGATGGTTATCCACCCCGCTCAGCAGCATGGCGCGGGTCGGCGAACAAGACGCCGCCACATGGAAATTGGCAAAGCGCAGGCCGCGAGCGGCCAAGGCATCGATATTGGGCGTGGCTATTTCACTGCCATAGGCGCCGACGTCGGTAAAACCCCAATCATCGGCCAGCAGTAAAACGATATTCGGCTGGGCAGTGGCCGCCTGCGCAGGCTGCAGCCCGCCGCCCAGCAGCGCTAACAGCAGCAGTAATATTGGTTTGCGCACTTAGACAACCTCCAAGGGGACGATCAGCCGCGAATCGAGCCGCGCCGCGCTGGTGAACCATGCTGGTATTCAAGGACATCAGCATGGCTGCAAAACATATGACCATAGGCCTGAGTTACATTCGCGAGCTTAATTCGATGGCTTTCGAGCCGGCCGGCAGGCTGACAAAATCGCCATCGATACCCACCTTGATGGGGCCACTGAAGATCGCCGACGCATCGCCCAAGAACAGACTTTGCATGCCCGGCAACGGCAGTGCCGGGACTATGTGATTAAACAGCAACATGCCCACACCGGCATCGCGAGCAATCTGCGCGGCCTGCTCGGGGGTGGTGTGATAGTCGACTATATCGACAAACACCTTGGCCAGATTCGCCCGTCCCGCCTTGGCGGCGCTGCGTTGCAACACGGCGGTCAATTGTGGCGCCAGACCTTCGTGCAGCAACAAATCAACCCCTTGCGCCTCGCGTTGCACCGCCGCCGATTTGCGCGTGTCACCGCTGATGACCACAGTGCGGTCTTTGTAACGAATGCGATAACCGACCGAGGGCTCCACCGGCGAATGCTCAACGCTAAAGGCGACTATTTGCAGGTCGGGCTGATCAATCAGCACCACCCGCTTATCCGCACCGGTGGCGGCAAAAGTAATGGCGGTACCACCAAAACCACTCGGTGGCATCACCGTCGTACCGTGGTGCGCAACCCGATAGCCCTGGTCCTGGCGATAGGCCTGGGTAAAACCGTCGACCACCGTCTTGACCCCGATTGGCCCATAAACCGGCAAGGGCTCGGTGCGCGCCGCCGCACCCCAACGCTGCAACATCAACTCGCCAAGGCCGCCAATATGGTCGGAGTGAAAGTGAGTCAGAAACAGCGCATCGATTTGTCCTGGACTGAAGTGCATGCGGTTGATGTTGGCCGCCGCCGTGGTGCCGGCATCAATCACAAACATCTGCTTACCGGCGATCACCAGGGTGCAGGGGCTGCCGCGTTGCTCATCGGGGAACGGGCTGCCGGCGCCGCACAGGCCCACATGCAAACCATCTGGCAAGGCGGCCAGCGGCTGCTCGGCCAGGCGCTGGTCGGCAACTCGCTGCATAACCTGCATGCTCAGCGGCCCGCGATACACATAGGCCAGCGTACTGGCGCCAGCCAAGAGCAACACCAGCACCCAACGACGACGAATCAGCACATTAGCCTCCGGACCACGACCTTAAGGCAGGCCAATTCACTCGGTCTGCATAGCTTGAAACTCTGGCTATAGTTTTGACACGCAACATGCCAATATGTCAACCATCAGCGGCTTAACCGCTGGTTATAATGGCCGCTGAATGTCTGCCGATAAGCCAACCCTTGGCTTAGTCAGAGCAAGATGCTGCAGCCGCAGATAGCTACCCAAGGAAATACTGCCGTGCCTCGCCAAACGCCAAACGACTCGCCCGCCATCCTCGACGGCCGCCGTGCACGGACCGCCGCCAGTCGCAGCAAAATAGTCGCCGCCTTTATTGAGTTAGTGCGCGAAGGCGCCCTGGCGCCCACCGCCGAACAAGTCGCCAGCCGCGCCGAGGTGGGCTTGCGCACGGTGTTCCGGCATTTTGACGACATGGAAACCCTCTACCGCGAAATCGCCGTCGAGCTGCGTGGGATGATCGTTCCACTGTTCGACAAACCCTTTGCTGCGGATGACTGGCAGGGCCGCCTGGAAGAAATTGTCGAGCGCCGCGCCGCAGTGTTTGAAGCGATTTTGCCGTTTCAGCTGGCGTTGCAACTGCACCTGCATAACTCACCCTTCTTGGCCGACAACCAAACGCAGTTTGTCCAGCTGCAAGGCGCCATGCTGCTGCAAGCCCTGCCGCCGGCTCTGGCCCAGCAACCACTGTTGTTTGATGCGCTGAACCTGCTGCTCAGCTTCAGCGCCTGGCGTCGGCTACGCCGCGAACAACAACTCGACGTAGCGGCGGCTAAACAGGTAATGCGCTTTAGCGCCCTGACCCTGGCCGGCGTCTGCCAGCCAAAGTGAAACAGGGCGCGTTATGTAGTGGCTAGTTCTGCCAGTACACAAATTCGTCATCGCTGGCCTCGGGCTCAGCCAGGGTCTTGTCGATCATCACCGGCATCTCGATAAACGACGGCCAGGCCGGTGGCTGCATTTGCCCGTTGTGGGCCGCCAGCAGCGCCTGCAATTCAACAACTTTCGCCGGTTGGGCGGTGGCTAAATTATGCTGCTCGGTAGGATCGTCTTGCAGGTTG
Organism: Pseudomonadaceae bacterium; assembly: GCA_019747155.1. Classification (GTDB taxonomy): domain Bacteria; phylum Pseudomonadota; class Gammaproteobacteria; order Pseudomonadales; family Pseudomonadaceae; genus Aquipseudomonas. The sequence goes on along the minus strand of JAIERD010000581.1, from coordinate 1,705 downwards.
TAGAGCCAGACCTTGTCCGGCCGCGCCGCTTGCTGCAGCTTCCAGTCGCCGGCGCGCACCGCTTGATAACTGCCGTCGCGCCAGAACAAGTTGCGCGGCGGTTGCAGCGGCGCACCGGCGGCTAAATACGGCAGTAAGTTAATCCCATCCAGCGGTCGATCGTTGGGCAATTTTCCACCAGCAGCGGCCACCACGGTCGGCAAAATATCGCGACTGGTTACCGGCTGTTGATAGCGACTACCGGCGGGAATATGTCCCGGCCATTGGGCAACAAAAGGCACCCGCAAGCCACCCTCAAACTGGGTCAGTTTCCAGCCGCGAAACGGTTTATTCAGCTGCGGCAAGCCCACATAGCCGGGGCCGCCGTTATCGCTGGTGAAGATGACGATGGTGTTGTCTTCCAGCCCCTCATCGCGCAGCGCCTGCAAGACCTTGCCCACGCTGCGGTCAATCGCCCGAACCATGGCGGCATGCACCCGCTCGGTGTGATCAGTAATATTGCTCAGCGCGTCGTAATCAGCCTTGGCGGCTTGCATCGGCGTGTGCACGCCCCAGTGGGCCAGGTAAATAAAGAACGGTTGATGGCGATTTTGCTGAATCACCGTCACCGCCTCATCGGTCAGGTAGTCGGTTAAGTAGTTGCGCGGCTCAAACCAGCGTCCCTGGTTATAACTGACGGCAAAACGCATATTCGGCCAGAGGAAGGCATCGATAGGATCAAAGCCGATTTTGGCGTTGACCACATCCGGATCATCTTCAGGCAGGTACAGGCCACTTTCCATATACAGGCTTTCGTCAAAGCCCTGGTTGTTCGGGCGCATCTCGGGGGTGCCGCCCAGGTGCCATTTACCCAGATGCACGGTGTGATAACCACGGGCCTTGAGCAGTTCCGCCAGGGTGATCTCGCTGGCCGGCACGCCCAGTTCATTGAAGGAGGCGATTCTATCCGTCACCTCGGGATGGGTAATCACCTCGCGCAGCCGCGTGCCACCCAGCTCCAACATCGGCGCCACCTTAGCCATGGCACCTGGGGTGGGGGTGAACTCGAAACCAAAGCGCGAGGCGTAACGCCCGGTCAGCAGCGCCGCCCGCGAAGGCGAGCAAACTGCGGCGCTGGCGTAACCCTGATCGAAGCGCACGCCAGCCCGGCTGATGGCATCGATGTTGGGAGTCGGCACACCCTGGGCCGTCAAACCGCCGCCAAAGGTGCTGACGTCATTGAAGCCCAGGTCATCGGCCATGATCACCACCACATTCGGTGGGCGCGGACCGGCGGGCGCGGTGTCAGGCCCGGCCTGCCAAGGCACCGGATGATTGGCTTGGCGCGGATGCTGCAGATCGGTCATCAACCCCAGGGCATGCAGCAAGATGGTTTTGCGCGCGGCATAGGTGCCGGCGGCCAGGAGCGCCAGTACCGCCACACCAATCAATAGAACTTTGCCCAGTTTCATTAAAGGCTCTCCAATAGAAGCGCGGCAAGCAGGTCCAGGGATATTATGGCGCGCAGAGTGCCAATACAAGCCAGTCAAAGCGCAGCAGCAACATTCAGCCAATCCATCCAGTCGCCATCAGCTCAGGCCGACGAAAGCCGCAGTGACGCCCACGGCCCCGCGCTGCTAGCATATAGCCATAGGCTTAGGCCCTTTCTTTGCGGACTCCAGCATGACGTTACGCCAGCCCCGAGCCACCCAAGTCTCACTGCTGT
>JAIERD010000065.1 GCA_019747155.1 Pseudomonadaceae bacterium | reverse complement strand
TGCCAAAACCGTGAAATGCCCGTGGCGCTTGGCTTGTCTTAGTAGTCAGCTTTGTTGCGCCGGCCGGGCTGGCACGGCGGTGCTGCAAGAGAGGGCAGCCTGAGCTGCGCGTGCGGCGCTCTGCACTTATTTAGCGCGCTGCAGGGAGTATTGAAAACGCTCTGTACCCGTTATGTGTTGAGCGCAAAGCGTAGGGTGGGCTTTAGCCCACCAATATTGCGGCGTTCAGGGATGGCGGGCTGAAGCCCACCCTACGGAATCGGTCTTCAATGCGTAATTGGGACATAGCCATTGAAAGGGACGCAGGTGCAGTTAGAGCACCAGGTAGTTCTTCACCCCGGTGAAGATAATCTGCGCGGCCAGGGCGCAGACAAACAGGCCCATCAAGCGGCTGACGATTTGCAAGCCTTGCTCGCCGAGCAGGTGCTCGAACAGGTCCGACAGATACAGCACCAGGCCCACCGTGATGCTGGCGATGACGATTGCCGTCAGGGCCAGCAAACGGGTGTCCCAGTGGGGCTGGCCGGCGCTCATCACCAGCAGCGCGCCGATGGTGCCGGGGCCGACGGTCAGCGGGATGGTCAGCGGCACTATGGTGACGTCTTGCTGCAGGTTATCGACCTGCACCACCGGCTTGCCCTGGGCCATGCCGAGGGCCGAGATAAACAGCACGCTACCGGCGCCAATCCGGAAAGCGTCGATGGTGATGCCAAACAGGCTGAAGATATGCTGGCCGAACAGGTACAGCAGGCCGCTGGCGATCACGGTGCCAAGCGCCACCTTGCAGGCCAGCACTTTGCGCTCTTTGCGGGTGTAACCCAGGGTCAGGCTGATAAAACATGACAGCACGAAAAACGGGCTGTAGAGCACTAGCATCTTCAGGTACAGACTGAACAACTCGGTGAGCATGGGCGCGGCTCTGGGGCAGGCAAACGGCAGTTAGGACGATAGCGCGGCGTTGGCTTCACGCTGCCGACGCAGTTCGCGTTCGGCAACCCAGTGCTCAATCAGTTCCCGCAGGTGCGACAGTTCTATCGGTTTGGCCATATGGCCGTCCATGCCGACCTGACGAGCGCGTTCCTTGTGCTCGGACATAATATGCGCGGTCAAGGCCACCACCGGCGTACGTGGCTGATGATGCTCGATTTCCCAGGCACGGAGCATTTCGGTGGCGGTAAAGCCGTCGAGAATCGGCATTTCGCAGTCCATCAGCACCAGGTCGTAACGCTGCGCCTGGATCGCCCGCAAGGCTTCTTCGCCGTTGCTGGCGGTGTCGGGCTGCAGGTTGAGCTTGGCCAGCATGCCGCGAATCACCTTGGTGGAGATGCTGTTGTCTTCGGCCACCAGAATGCGGAAGTCACTGGGGATTGGCGCCGCAGGTGGCGGTGCAATGATGCGCATGCTGCTCAGTGGCGCGCCGCGCTGCAGCTGGCTGAGCTCGTCGGCGAGGGTGGTTTTCAGCGCGTAACCGGCCACCGGCTTGGCCAGGATGCGTTTGATCCCAGCGTTGCGGGCGATGATCTTGCTCGGCGCATTGCTGATGCCGGTGAGCATGATGACCAGAATGTCGTTGTTTAAGCTGGGGTCTTCCTTGATCTTGGCCGACAGCTGCATGCCGGTCATGCCGGGCATGTCCTGGTCGAGCAGGACCACATCGAAGTGTTCACGCAGGTGCGCGCGGGTGCGCAAGATCGCCAGGGCTTCCTTGCCGCTGGAAGCCTCGCTGGCGTTCATGCCCCAGCTGGTGCATTGCTGCTGCAGCACTTTGCGGCAGGTGTCGTTGTCGTCCACCACCAGCACCCGTTTGCCCTGTAACTGCTGGTCGAAATCACTGGTGGGGTACTGCAGGCGTTCGCTGTCCAGGGGCAGCGTCAGCCACAGGGTATTGCCGCGCTGCGCGCCACTCTGCACGCCAAACTGGCCGTCCATCATATGGATCAGCTGGCGGGCGATGATCAGGCCCAGACGGCCGCCGAGTTTGCTGTTGGCGAGGAAGTCTTTGCTTTGCAGGGCGGCGTTGAGCAGGGCGTCACGCTCATCGGCTTGCAGCGGCTGGCCACTGTCCTGGATGGCGATGCGCAGGCGGGTTTTGCCGGCGCTGTTGTCCAGCGCCGCCACCAGCAGGATCTCGCCTTCGGCGGTCAGCTTGAAGGCGTTATCCAGCAAACTCAGCAAGGCTTGGCGCAGGCGGGTCGGGTCGCCACTGATGACCCGTGGCACCTGCGGCTGAATAAAACTGATCAGTTCGACTTTTTGCTGTTCGGCCTTGCTGCGGAAAATCGCCAGGCAGTCGTCAATCAGGGCGTTGAGGTCGAACTGCACGTCGTCGAGTTCAATCTGCCCGGACTCCAGCTTGGAGATGTCGAGGATCTCGTTGATCAGCGTCAGCAGCTCATTGCCGGCGCTGTGGATGGTCTGCACGTAGTCGAGCTGCTTGGTCGACAGCGGCGTGCCAAGCAATAGCTCGCTCATGCCCAGTACACCATTCATCGGCGTGCGGATTTCATGGCTGATGCGCGCGAGGAACTCGGCCTTGGCATTCAGCTCGGCGAGGTTGGCCGCGCGGTCACGACTGAGGCTGAAGTCGGCGTGCAGGATGCGCCGCTGACGCTCGCTGAGGGCGATACTGAGCATGAAATGGCAGGCGATGGTGGCGCTCAACTGGCCAAAGTTCAGCCATTCAGACTCGACCTGCCAGTAGCCAAAAAACACCGGCAACGCGCCGACAAAGGTCAGGCTGAACATCAGCAGGGCGAGGGTGAACAGCCGCGCCGGTCGATAACCGTGGCGCCAATGGTAGGCCGCGACAATCAACATGCTCAGCCCGCCGATGGCGATCAGCACATAAACCAGTTGGTTGAACTGCACATCGGTGACGATCAGCAGCAACACGCAGGTCAGGCCGATCAGCACCATTTCCGCCAGCAGCAGCTTGGTCAGCGGGGTGGTGGGGCACACCTGGCGGAAAAAACTGGCGGTAAAGGCCAGGGTGCAAAGCATGCCGAGCAGAATTGATAAATTGAGAATGCTTGGTTGCGCAGTTTGCCACTGGCCCAGCCAGGGCGTGGTAATCCCCAGCATGGTCATGGCTGCGACCAGCAGGGTTAGCTGCGTGGCGGCCAGCCACAGGGTGCTGGGGGTGCGCACATAGGCAAAACGCACCAGGTTGTAGAGCACCAACATCACAATGCTGCCGAGCAGGCAGCCAAACAGCAAGGCGCGGCTGTCATCGGCGGCCAGCGCCGGGGTCGATTGCAGGCTGACGTCTGGACGCAGTGCGTGTTGCGAACTGAGCCGCAGGTATAAATCGATAGGCTGGCTGGACTCTGGCAAGGGCAGCAGGAAGTTGCGGCTGGCCAGCGGACGGCTGCTCAACGGTAGTTTGTTGCCGGTGCGGGTATGGCTGAGTTGCTGCGTGCCTTGCAGCAGATAGAGGTCGAGGTATTCGAGATAGGGCGAGAACACCCGCAGCATTTGTTCGGCCTGATTGGCCGGCAGGCGGTAATGCAGCCACAACGCCGACTGGCCGCCGGGGCTGTAAAGCTGATTGAGTTGAATCGGGGAAAACTGCGTGACGCGTTCAGCCGAGCTTACTTCGTCCAGTTGCAGCGTGCCTTGAGTGTCGAGCAGCAGGCTCCAGCCAGGCTCTTGCTCTTGTGCGTGGGCGGGCAAGGTGACGACGAAACTCAGCATTAAGCTGACGATTAGAGCAATGGCAATCCTGAGCCGGGGCACGGGCGAAATCCCTTCGAAGTAATTGTGCAAATTATAACCAGTCTACGCCTCGTTGCTAGCCCGCAACAGACAGCCTGTCGCGGGCCTGGCCATTAGTGTCGACTAGTCTTCGCCGCGCTCGCGGGCGATGGCGCGATAACCGATGTCGTCACGGTAGAAACAACCCTTCCAGCTGATCTGTTCGGCGAGCGCATAAGCCTGTTGCTGGGCGGCCAACACGCTGTCGCCCATGCCGGTGGCGCAGAGTACCCGGCCACCGCTGGTGACTATCTGACCGTCCTGCAATGCGGTGCCGGCGTGGAACACTTTACCCGGCAAGGCGGCGGCGTTTTCCAGGCCGTTAATCACGTCGCCCTTGGCATAGTCGGCGGGGTAGCCGCCAGCGGCCAGCACCACGCCCAAGCTTGGCCGTGGGTCCCACTGGGCTTCAACCTTGTCCAGGGCTTGGGCTTCAGCGGCTTCGATCAGCAGCACCAGAGACGACTGCAGGCGGAGCATCACCGGCTGAGTTTCGGGGTCGCCGAAGCGGCAGTTGAACTCGATCACTTTCGGGTTGCCGGCTTTGTCGATCATCAAACCAGCGTAGAGGAAGCCGGTGTAGACGTTGCCCTCGGCGGCCATGCCTTTAACGGTCGGCCAGATCACTTCGTCCATCACTCGTTGATGCACGGCGGCGGTGACCACCGGGGCTGGCGAGTAGGCGCCCATGCCGCCGGTGTTCGGGCCGCTGTCGCCGTTACCGACGCGCTTGTGGTCTTGGCTGGTAGCCATTGGCAAGACGTTCTTGCCGTCGACCATGACGATAAAGCTGGCTTCTTCGCCGTCGAGGAACTCCTCGATCACCACCCGCGAACCGGCTTCACCGAAGGCATTGCCGGCGAGCATGTCGCGCACCGCGTCTTCAGCTTCAACCAAGGTCATAGCGACGATCACGCCTTTACCGGCAGCCAGGCCGTCGGCCTTGATCACGATTGGCGCGCCAACCTTCTGCAGGTAGGCCAGGGCTGGCTCGACTTCGGTGAAGTTCTGGTAGTCGGCAGTGGGGATGTTGTGCCGAGCCAGGAAGTCCTTGGTGAAGGCCTTGGAGCCTTCCAGCTGCGCCGCGCCCTTGGTCGGGCCAAAGCAGCGCAGGTTGCGACTGCGGAACAGATCAACCACGCCGGCCACCAACGGCACTTCCGGGCCGACGATGGTCAGGCTGACATTGGCGGCAGCGAAATCGGCCAGTTGCTCAAGAGCCAGCACGTCGATGGCGACGTTCTCACACTTGGCTTCAGTGGCGGTGCCGGCGTTGCCGGGCGCGACGAAGACTTTAACGATGCGCGGGTCTTGCGCGACTTTCCAAGCCAGGGCGTGTTCACGTCCGCCGCTGCCGATGATCAATACATTCATTACACATTACCTCGATGACGCTCAATTCTTGATTTGTGCAGGAGCGGGCAAGCCCGCTCCTGCAGGACGGCAATCGCTTAGTGGCGGAAATGACGCATTCCCGTGAACACCATTGCAATGTTCGCCTCATCGGCCGCGGCTATCACTTCCGCATCGCGCATCGAACCGCCCGGCTGGATCACTGCTGTGATGCCGTTGGCTGCGGCGTTGTCCAAGCCGTCGCGGAACGGGAAAAAGGCATCCGATGCCATCACCGAACCTACCACTTGCAGACCGGCGTGCTCAGCTTTGATCGCGGCGATCCGCGCCGAGTTGACGCGGCTCATCTGGCCGGCGCCGACGCCGATGGTCTGGCGATTCTTGGCATAAACGATGGCGTTGGATTTAACGTACTTGGCCACTTTCCAGGCGAAGATAAGGTCGTGGATTTCCTGCTCGGTTGGTGCGCGTTTGGTGACGATTTTCAGGTCTTCGGCCTTGATCATGCCGATGTCGCGGCTCTGCACCAGCAGGCCACCGTTGACGCGCTTGAAGTCCCAGGCGGCGCTGCGCTCGGCGGCCCACTCGCCACATTCGAGCAGGCGTACGTTGGCTTTGGCGGCGACCACGGCACGGGCTTCAGCACTGATTTTTGGGGCGATGATCACTTCGACGAACTGACGATCAACGATGGCTTGGGCGGTGGCAGCGTCCAGTTCGCTGTTGAAGGCGATGATGCCGCCGAAGGCCGATTCGGTGTCGGTGGCGTAGGCCAGTTCGTAGGCCTGGCGGATGCCGCCTTCGCTGTCCAGGGCCACGGCCACGCCGCACGGGTTGGCGTGCTTGACGATCACGCAGGCCGGCTTAACGAAGCTTTTTACGCACTCAAGGGCGGCGTCGGTGTCAGCCACGTTGTTGAACGACAGCTCTTTGCCTTGTAGCTGTACCGCAGTGGCGATGCAGGCTTCACCTTTTTGCGCTTCCACGTAGAAGGCCGCGCTCTGGTGCGGGTTCTCGCCGTAACGCATTTCCTGAGCC
>JAIERD010000588.1 GCA_019747155.1 Pseudomonadaceae bacterium | reverse complement strand
TGTCGCGGATAGAGAGTTTGACCCCTTCACTGTTTTGTTCGCTGGTCAGCCAGATGCGCCGTGGCGGTGCGGTGGCGCTCAGGGCGTCGAGGGCATTGGCGAGCAGAATCCCCAGTACCTGGCGCAGGCGGGTTTCGCCGGCCTGCACCCAGAGCGGCGCCTCGGGCAAGTCGCGCAACAGTTCCACTTCCATGCTGCGTCGGCGTTTGGCCAGCAGCGCCAGGGCGTCGTCGAGGGCCGGTTGCAGGGCCACGCTTTCCGGGGCATGCCGGTCGCGACGTGCGAAGGCACGCAGGTGGGAAATGATCGAGGCCATGCGGCTGGTCAGTTCGCTGATCAGCTTGAGGTTGCTGCGGGTTTCCTCGATGCGTTGCTGGTCGAGCAATACGCTGGCGTTGTCGGCGTAGCTGCGAATTGCCGCCAGGGGTTGATTGAGTTCATGGCTGATGCTCGCCGACATGGTGCCCAGGGCCGACAGCTTGCCGGCCTGCAACAGTTCATCCTGGGTGCGCAGCAGTTCTTGCTGGGCCTGCTCGCGCTCTAGGACTTCCTCTTTCAAACGGTTGTTGAGGTTTTGCAGGTCCTGGGTGCGGTGCTGCACGCGGGTTTCCAGCTCATTGCGGGTGTGCGCCGCCAAGGCGATGCGCTGCAGGTAATAACGCCGCCGTTGCAGCAATAGGCCAAGCAGTAACAGCAGCACCGACAGGCTGGCGGCGGCAATGTACAGGACCTTTTGCACGGCGCTACTGACCAGCGTGCGCGGCGCGAGAATGCTGACATCCCAGCCGGTTTCGCTAAGCGTGCGGCTTTGCTGTAGCCATTGTTTGGCGTCCAGTTGCAGCGGCGGCGGTTGCTGGGTCGGGTAGGGCTGGTCGCGGGCGATTTCTTGCTGGCTCTGGGGGCTGAGGGGGCGGCTGGCGCGAAACCGCCAGTCGGGGTGGGAGGTGAGAATCACCACGCCATTGCTGTCGGTGACCAGCAGGCGTTCGGGGGGCTTGCCCCACAGGGTTTCGGTGTCATCCAGATTGATTTTGATCACCAGCACGCCAAGGATCTGCTCGCCCTCGCGAATCGCATTGCCGAAGTAGTAGCCGCGTCTGCCGGAGGAGGTGCCCATGCCAAAAAAACGTCCGGGTTTGCCGGCCATGGCATCGCGAAAGTACGGCCTGAAGGTGAAGTTGCGGCCGACAAAGCTGTCGCTCTGCTGCCAGTTAGATGAGGCCAGGGTGGTGCCGTCGACCGCCATCAGGTAGATCACCGCCGCGCCGGTGTCTTGCGCCACCCGCTTGAGCAACTGGTTGGCGTTGCTCAGGCGCTGCGCATTGGTTGGTGCGCTCAGGGCCGCGCGCAGCCCCGGTAGATCGCCAAGCAGGGCCGGCAACACCTCGTAGCGGCGCAGGGTGCCGAGCAGGCTGGCGACATACAGGTCGAGGGTCTGCCGGTTGCGTTCGAGCAACTGCTCGCGGTAGTAGCTTTCGGCCAATTGCTGCACCGGCCAGAGCAGCGGCAACAGCAACAGTGCCAGTAGCAACAGGCTGCGCCAGCGCGGTCGGCGCTCGGTCTTGGGCGGCGTTACTGGGGTCACGCAATGGCTCCTGAATAGGTTTTTTGCTGGTTTCGTGGATTGGGCTGCGGCCGGCTAGGTCGTCGTTAACTTAATTGCTGGCGATGCTGCAGTTCTCTGTAGGAGCCAGCTTGCTGGCGATCCAGATTGAGCTAATGACTCAGAAAATTGCTGCTCCCGACGGCTGTTGGACGAAATCACTAATGGCACAAGTATCGCGAGACAGCAGCCGTTCCCTACGGCTTGCTGCATTTCCCACATCCATGTGGGTCACAAGCTCGCTCCTACAGGTTTTGTATTTTGACCGTTATCTAGGGGCGCAACAGTTAACGCGTACATGGCCTTCGACCCTTCTAAATGGCGTTCTGACCGGTGATTAAGTCGCGGTTATTGAACGATGTTAGGCCCAGCGGCGGCGCGGCCACAAGTCGGTTGGTGCGGCCGTGCTCGGGCGGCTGGGCGGCGAGTGGCGGCGTTTGGCGGATAGCCGCCTAAGGCTTGGCGGCTATCCGCCAGAATGGTCCGAGTTATGGGCGGTGATTATCTATAACTATCTGTATTTAAAGGGTTTAATAATATTTAAAGGGCTGGCATGGGGCTTGCGATAGGTCTAGCAAGCTGGCGTTAAACGCGAGTGAAAAATAAATCTCTCCAGTTTCAGGAGAGTTAGCGCTGCGTTGGCGCAGGCATCGATGGATGGTGCTGTGCGCTCTTTGTGAGGAACCTGCCATGACCCGCAAACCCTTCTACAGAAGTCTGTATGTGCAAGTGTTGGTGGCCATCGCCCTGGGCGTTGCCATTGGCCATTTCTACCCGCAAGCCGGAGTGGCGTTGAAGCCGCTCGGTGATGGTTTCGTCAAACTGATCAAGATGGCCATCGCGCCGATCATTTTCTGCACCGTAGTCAGCGGCATCGCCGGCATGCAAAACATGAAGGCGGTCGGCAAGACCGGCGGCCTGGCGCTGTTGTATTTCGAAGTGGTGTCCAGTGTGGCACTGGTGATCGGTTTGCTGGTGGTCAATATCGCCCAGCCCGGTGCCGGCATGCACGTGGATGTGGCGACCCTCAATACCGCCGGCATCGCGGCTTACACCCAGGCCGGCGCGCAGCAGAGCACCATCGGTTTTTTCCTCAATATCATCCCGTCTACCGTGGTCGGCGCCTTCGCCACCGGCGATATTTTGCAGGTGCTGATGTTCTCGCTGATGTTCGGTTTTGCCCTGCACCGCATGGGTGACTACGGCCGCCCGGTATTGGAATTTATCGACCGGATTGCCCAGGTGATGTTCAACATCATCGGCATGATCATGAAGGTTGCGCCGCTGGGTGCCTTTGGCGCCATGGCCTTTACCATCGGCCAGTATGGCGTGGGTTCCCTGGTGCAACTGGGCCAGTTGATGATCTGCTTCTACGTCACCTGCGTGTTGTTCGTGCTGGTGGTGCTGGGCGGTATTGCCCGCGCCCACGGCTTCAGTATCCTGCGGTTTATCCGCTACATCCGTGAAGAACTGATGATCGTGCTGGGCACCTCGTCGTCCGAGTCGGCACTGCCGAACATGCTGCGCAAGATGGAGAAGCTTGGTTGCGATAAATCGGTAGTTGGCCTGGTGATTCCCACCGGTTACTCCTTCAACCTGGATGGCACCTCGATCTACCTGACCATGGCCGCAGTGTTTATCGCCCAGGCCACCGACACGCCTCTGGGCCTGGTCGACCAACTGACCTTGTTGGCGGTGCTGCTGATCGCCTCCAAAGGCGCGGCGGGGGTAACCGGCAGCGGCTTTATCGTGCTGGCCGCGACCCTCTCGGCAGTCGGCACCTTGCCAGTGGCAGGGCTGGCGCTGATTCTCGGCATCGACCGCTTTATGTCCGAAGCCCGCGCCTTGACCAACCTGATCGGCAATGGCGTGGCCACCATAGTGGTCGCCAAGTGGTGCAAGCAGCTGGACGAAGGTACGTTACAGGCTGAGCTAGGCAACGGCCCGACGCCAGCGAGTGCGCCCCAGGCAACCCGCAGCTTGGCTTGAGCCTCTGCTGCTGAAACGAGCCCGTCCTAGCGACGGGCTTTTTGTTTGGCTGCATCCGAACGCCGCACTTATATCGCCTGATGGTTTTGGTTCCGCCCTTACGGCGCCTCACTTTTGGCAGTCGCCCCAAAAGTAAGCAAAAGGTCTTGCCCCATGCATCCGGCCCGCCTGCGGCGACTTGATTCGCTTCACTCACTCTTCGGGCCAGCCTGCGGCTGTTACTCCGCTTCGCTGCGTTTCCTCACTCCATCATTACTCCGTGGGCACGCTGTGACGGGCCATCCATGGCCCAACACAGCTCTCGCGGCATCCTGCCGCTCAACCCACTGCGCAACGATTCCGTTCGGCCTGCTGAAAGGGGCGTTGTCCGGGCTCAGATGGATGGGTTTGGATCAAAAATGTGTTGGCTTTTGATTTTTTTGATTTGGTGATGCTGGCTGTTCAACAATCGACCAAACGACTCGGTCCAATAGTCCCGTCAGGAGGCCGAGTGCAGGTGTTGCGTAGGGGGGCGCTTGGCAGGATGCCAAACGAGGCATGTTGGGCCAAGGATGGCCCGTCTTGCCGACCCTCGGAGCAGCGCCGGAGCGAGGAAACGCAGCGAAGCGAAGTAACAGCCGTAGGCTGGCCCGAAGGGCGAGCGCAGCAAGTCAAGAGAAAGTAACTCGCCGAGGGGCGAAATAGACAGTGAGCGCGATAGAAGCGCGGCGATTAATCGCGGTCTGTCTTAATTGTTCTTGGCTTGTTTCGTAGGGCGGGTGAAGCCAGCAGGGCATAGATGCGCGGGTTTCACCCGTATATGGCTACTTATAAGTTAGCCGCCTATTGAATTGCTATGCCCGTTTTTGAGTGTATTTGCCGTGGTACGGTTATTGATTCTTGGTTAGCGCGGAAGTGGCACAGGTCTCCGGCCGGTTACTTTTTAGGAACTGGCAATCAAGGCTAATGAACATCTCTCGGGAGGTGCCGTAGCGCTGTTGATACTGGCGAAATAGCGCGTCAATTTCTCCGTTTGCATAGATCGCGGCGATGCCACGTTCGAATCGGTCGCGCAGTGCTTCATTGCGAAAGCCGAACCAATATTGGTTCACTGTGGGAAGGATGTCGTGATATTCAAACGATTCGAATACTTGGCTGATTTGCTTCGGTGAGCTTTCGTTGGCGAGGTTAAAACGGAAAATGTCTGGCTGCGAAATAATCACGTCGGTGCGGTTTAGTGACAGCATTCGTGATGGCATATGCGGTAGCTCTAAATAGGCGCTGTTGTGATTGGCCATTGCAGCAAATTCAGCGCCTAGATACCGACTTGCCTCCTGGAACGCCACAACCCGCAGTTTGCCAAGGTCGGCAATGCTGTTTAGCTTTAGATGTTTATGTCTGGAGGTGATGGCCTGGTTGCGAAAGTTCATTACCGGCCAGTGGGTGTTTACGTTGGTGACGTTGTTGCCGGGCTTGTCATCAGTGAGCACGTCAACCAATCCTGACTTGAACGCTAAGGTTGTGCGCTTCGAGGGTAGAAAGACGAACGTGACCGGCGTCGATTGGCTGGCAAAGGCGGCGCGAATAATTTCGACCTGCAGACCAGAGTCGGAATCCGGCAAGGTAAAGGGTTGCGTTGCATGATCGACAGCGACCATGACGGCTTTCTCACCCGCCAAACAGGTGCTTGCTGCGCTTGTCAGCAAGACTATCAATGCGCAAACCGAGGTCAGAGCTAGCCGGGGTAGCGGCCACATGACGTTATTCTCTGGAGTTAACTTAAACCAGAGCGTAGTTGACGCAGGCGCAGGCGCAGGCGCAGGCGCAGGCAAAGCAAGGCCACTGGTATGCAATACCATTTCACTGACCAGCGGCATCGATGACTCGGGCTGTTTGCCTATTGCTTGCAGCAAGTAGCCTGGACATTTACACGGTGGGAAACGCTTCGCGGTTTCCCACCCTACACGGATTTGAGAGCGATGTAGGGTGGACAACGTTTACTTGTCCACCAGCTTCTCTGGCCGGCCGTAATGGGGTAGGTTCGGTCGCTCATTAAGGGCCGCTACCGACCTTTTTGCCCTTTTAAGCCCGGGTGCCTGAGGTGCCGCGAGCGTTTTTCTTTTGCAGGATCATCGACGCTTCGTTGTAGGCTTTCTGGAAGGCGTCGCCGCCGATCCAAGCCACTGCGGTGTCTTCGTCTTCATCGTGGAAAATCCCGCGATAGCTGATCAGCAGGCCCATCATAAAGTCGGTCGCCGGTTCTTCGGCTTCTTCAGCGACCACCAGTTCCAGCACCGGGTATTGCAGGAACACTAGACACATCGCTAGCAGGCTGATGCCTTCGCCGACTTTCATCGCCTGGAACAGGTCATCGAAGAGCGCCGGGTCGAAACCGTTTTCTTCGATGTCTTGGAAGTCGAAGGTGCTCAGGTCGATTTCGACATCATCGAATGGCTCGTTGATCAGTGGATTGGCCAGCAGCGGATGCACGACATTGGCTTTAGGCTTGGCCGAGCGGTTCTGCTTGGCCTTGGTTTTGGCCCGCTGGGCGCGTTTTTGCTGTTT
>JAIERD010000467.1 GCA_019747155.1 Pseudomonadaceae bacterium | reverse complement strand
CCCGAAGGTCGTAGGTTCAAATCCTGCTCCCGCAACCAAACAATAAAAGGCCACTTAACTAAGTGGCCTTTTTTGTGCGCGGCGTTTGGCCATGGCTTGGTGAAATTCACTGCGGCGCCTTGGGAACTTGTCGTCAGCCCCTCTACTCTTAGCCCCACGCAAAAGAGGTCTGTGATGCCCAATAGCGCAACTGCAGCGACTAAAAAACCCTCTCGCCTCAAACGCGCGTCGCAGTTCTTGCGTCGCCAACGGCAAGTCATTGGCGTGAGCCTGACACTGCTGTTATTCGGGGTTGCCCTGCTTGCCTGCCGGCACTTGCTGCAAGGCATCGACCCCACAGCGCTGCACACCGTACTGCTGGAAATCCCCCGCAACGCCTTGCTCGGCGCAGTTGCCTGTACAGCGCTGGGCTTCTTGCTGCTGCTGGGCTATGAATGGTCGGCCAGCCGCTATGCAGGGGTAAAACTGCCCGCCCGCACCTTGGTCTTCGGCGGCTTTAGCGCGTTTGCGGTTGGCAATGCGGTTGGCTTGTCCCTACTGTCCGGCGGCGCGGTGCGCTACCGCCTCTATGCCCGCCACGGCGTGGACGCCGCGCAAATAGCGCGCATGACGCTGTTTGCCAGTCTGGCGCTTGGCACGGCACTACCGCTGCTGGCCGCCATCGCCAGCCTCAGCGATTTAAGCGCCGCCAGCGCCGCCTTACGCCTGCCCGTCACGCTGATTGCCGGCGCAGCCATCGCCATATTGGTGCTGTATGCCGGGCTAAGCATCGGTATCCAGCGCTTGCGCAGCGCCGAACAACCGGAGCCATATAACCTACTGATCAAACTGCGCCGGCGCCTGATCCGTCTGCCTAGCGTGCGCATGAGCATGCTGCAACTGCTGATCACCGCCCTTGATGTGGCCGCCGCAGCTGGCGTGCTGTACCTGTTGCTACCAGAGGCGCCACCCTTCGGCAGTTTTTTCCTGGTGTATATCCTGGCCCTGGCCGCCGGCGTGTTAAGCCACGTACCCGGTGGCGTCGGGGTATTTGAAGCGGTGCTGCTGGCCGCCTTCGCCAATACCTTGGGCGCCGCGCCCTTGGCCGCCGCATTGCTGCTGTACCGGCTGATTTACGTGGTGGCGCCACTGTTGCTGGCCTGCTTGCTGTTACTGGTCAATGAGGCGCAGCGGCTGCTGCCAACCCGTCAGGCCATGCGCATTGCCTCGGGTTTGGCCGCGCCGGTGCTGGCGCTGCTGGTGTTTATTTCCGGCGCCGTGCTGCTATTTTCCGGCGTAACCCCGGCCATCGATACACGCCTGGAACACCTCAGCTTTCTCTTGCCGCAGCATCTGATCGAAGCCTCACACCTGGGTTCCAGCCTGATTGGCGTGCTCTGCCTGCTGCTCGCCCAGGGCTTGCGCCGGCGCCTTTCGGCCGCCTGGCTACTGACCCTGGTGCTACTGCTGAGCGGCGCCCTGCTGTCATTACTCAAGGGCTTTGACTGGGAAGAGGCCAGCCTGCTGACCTGCACCGCGATCTTACTCGCCCGCTTTCGCCAATCCTTCTACCGCCCCAGCCGCCTGCTGGAACTGCCCTTTTCACCATTTTTCGTAATCGCCTGCCTGTGCGTGCTGGCAACCTCCATCTGGCTGATGCTGTTCGCCTACCAAGACGTGCCCTACGAGCATCAGCTTTGGTGGCAATTCGCCCTCGATGCTAGCGCCCCGCGCGCTTTGCGCTCGGCTCTGGGCAGCTCGGTACTGTTGCTGATGGTGGCGCTCACCTGGCTGCTACGCACCTCGCCACCGAATATTCATCTACCCAACGCCGACGAGCTGGCAAAAGCCGCCAGCATCCTGAAAAACTCCAGCCAACCCGACGGCGGCCTGGCCCTGAGCGGCGACAAGGCCCTGCTGTTTCACCCCGATCAATCGGCCTTTCTGATGTACGCCCGGCGCGGTCGCAGCCTGGTGGCGCTCTATGACCCCATAGGCCCAGCGCAACAACGCGCCGAGTTGATCTGGCAGTTTCGTGACCTGTGCGACCTGCACCATGCGCGACCAGTGTTTTATCAGGTGCGCAGCGAGAACCTGCCCTTCTATATGGACATCGGCCTGACCGCCATCAAATTGGGCGAAGAGGCCCGCGTCGGACTGCACAGCTTTAACCTGCAAAGCCAAGCCAAGGGCATGAAAGACCTGCGCTACACCTTAAATCGCGGCCAGCGCGACGGCTTGAGCCTGGAGATCCATGAACCCGGGCAAGTACCGATGAGCGAACTCAAAGCGGTTTCCGATGCCTGGCTGGCCGGCAAACAGGTGCGCGAGAAAGGCTTCTCGCTGGGCCGCTTTAGCGCCGATTACCTGCAGCACTTTCGCATCGCCCTGATCCGCTTCCAGGGTCGCCCGGTGGCGTTTGCTAACCTGCTGGAGACCAATAGTCATGAACTGGCCAGCCTCGACCTGATGCGCGTCGAGCCCCAGGCGCCAAAACTGACCATGGAGTTTCTGATGCTCAGCCTGTTACTGCACTACCAAACCCAGGGCTATGCCCAGTTCAGCCTCGGCATGGTGCCCTTGGCCGGCCTGCAACCACGCCGTGGCGCGCCATTGACCCAGCGCCTGGGCGCGCTGATGTTCAGTCGTGGCGGACAATTTTATAATTTCCAGGGTCTGCGCCAATTTAAAGACAAGTTCCAGCCAACCTGGGAGCCACGCTATCTGGCGGTACCGGCCGGGCTCGACCCGCTGGTGGCCCTCACCGACACAGCAGCCCTGATCGCGGGCGGCCTCAGCGGCCTGGTGAAACGCTGATGCGGCGTCGTTATGGTTACGCGGCGCTGGCCTTGATTATCGCCTTGGCGCTGGCCGCCGGCCTGTATCGCGTCTATCTAAGCCCGACCACGGCCAAACTCAGCAGACTAACCCTGCCCGGCGTCACTGCCGTCAGCCTGGTCAATCCCGGCGGCGAAGCACGCGCCCGGGTCTTGCTGGCCATGCCCGCCGAACAGTTGCTAAGCGACAAACAACTGTTGGCGCTGAGCACTGAAAATGCCGCGCAAGTGCTGCAATACCAAGTGCAAGCAACCGACTGCGCCAGCCAACAGCAGCAATCACAGGCCGTGCTGCAGCAACTCAACGGGCCGCCGACCATAGTGGCTGGCATTGGCCCGGGGGCGGCATTGGCCTGGCGCTGGCTGGCGCAGCAAAACAACGAGCAAGCCCAAGCGCTGTCGATCGGCTTTTCCATCGAACAGCCCGACTGCCCTGCCCCCTTGCCAACAGAGGCCGCCCACGGCCATTGGCTGGCCGCCTGGAACGATAACCCGGACGATGCCAGCGCCCGCTTTGTACGCGGCCAAACACACAACACCGAAGATTTGATCAGCGATTACGACGTCAGCCTGCAACAACTGCTCAGCAATCAATTGCAGCGCCGCCTGCAAGGCCAGCGCGACCCGATGCCGGTGGTTGAAGTGCCGGCCAGCGGCAGCAACGACACCGTCACCCTGTTTTATTCCGGCGATGGTGGCTGGCGCGACCTGGATATGGAGGTCGCCGCCGAGATGGCCAAGCGCGGTTACCCGGTGGTCGGTATCGACGCCATGCGCTATTTTTGGCAGCACAAAAGCCCCGAACAAGCCAGCCAAGACCTCGCCCAGCTAATGCAACTGTATCGGCAAAAATG
This sequence comes from Pseudomonadaceae bacterium, assembly GCA_019747155.1. Taxonomy (GTDB): domain Bacteria; phylum Pseudomonadota; class Gammaproteobacteria; order Pseudomonadales; family Pseudomonadaceae; genus Aquipseudomonas. The sequence continues at coordinate 2,457 of JAIERD010000467.1, read as the reverse complement.
GGCCGCTAAGCGTTTCGTGTTGGCCGGTTACTCGTTTGGCGCCGACGTGCTACCGGCGCTGTATAACCGCCTGCCGGCCCGCGACCAGCAAGACGTCAGCGCGATTTTACTGTTGGCCCTGGCCCGCAGCGGCAGCTTTGAGATCGAGGTGCAGGGCTGGCTCGGCAAGGCCGGCCAAGAAGCCCCCACCGGGCCCGAACTAAGCCAACTGCCACTGGCCAAGGTGCTCTGTGTTTACGGTACAAAAGACCTCGAAGGCAGCGGCTGCACACAAGCCGTTGCTGGCGGCGAGCGCTTAGAGTTACCGGGTGGTCATCACTTCGATGAAAACTATCCAGCCTTGGCAGCACGTTTGTTACAGGCCATTCAAACCCGCCAAGCCGCACCCTGATCTGGCGCAACAACGCCTCGACGCTTCTGCGTTAGGCTGAGCGCCCCGCACGCGCTCAGCCTAACGGCTAAGCACGGCGCAATTTGGTTACACTAGGGCCGCTGCGCAGACGCGCGAAATGCCCGACCAAGGAGCCATGATGAGCTGGAAAAACACTGAAATTCGCTTCGGAACCCTGTCCATCGGCCTGCATTGGCTGATGCTGCTGCTGATTGCCGCCGTGTACGCCTGCATTGAGCTTAAAGGCAACTTCCCCAAGGGCAGCGAGATTCGCGACGGGCTCAAGCAATGGCACTTTATGCTCGGCTTGACAGTTTTTGCCTTGGTCTGGCTGCGCATCGCCGCCCGCCTGATAGGCTCACGCCCGCAAATTCAACCGGCGGTATCGGCCGTGCAAGACAAAATCGCCAAACTGATGTACCTGGCGCTTTACCTCTTGATGATCGGCGCACCACTGGCCGGCTGGTTGATGCTCAGCGCCTATGACAAGCCAATCCCGTTTTTCGGCCTGCAATTGCCGGCGCTGCTCAGCCCAGACCAAGCGCTCGGCGGGCAGATCAAAGAGCTACACGAACTGGCCGGCACCATTGGCTACTGGCTGATCGGCCTGCACGCCGTCGCCGGGCTTTATCACCACTACGTTCGCCGTGATAACACCCTGCGCATCATGCTGCCGGCACGTAAATAAACCCACGCAGCGGATGTAAAAAAGGGCTTGCCGATCACCTCGGCAAGCCCTTTTTGTTGACGCTGGTAACGCTTTAAATCTCCACCTGCGCGCCCAGTTCAATTACCCGGTTGAGCGGCAGCTTGAAGAAGCGCAAGTTGCTGTTGGCGTTCTTCAACATAAAGGCGAACAGGGTTTCCCGCCAACGCGCCATACCCAGACGCTTAGTCGGAATCACCGTCTCGCGACTGAGGAAATAAGTGGTACGCATCGGACTAAAGTCCAAGCCGTCCAAATGGCAAAGGGCCAAAGCCTGCGGCACATCCGGCTCGTCCATAAAGCCGTAATGCAACAGCACCCGGAAGAACCCATCACCATAGGCATCCACCTCGAAACGCCGGTCCAGCGCCACCCGTGGCGTGTCCTCACTGACCACCGTGAGTAGCACCACCTGCGCGTGCAGCACCTGGTTGTGCAGCATGTTATGCAGCAAGGCATGCGGCACCGTGTCTGGGCGAGCACTGAGGAACACCGCCGTGCCCTGCACCCGGTGCGGCGGCTCACTGCGAATGCTGCTGATAAACAACGGCAGCGGTAAAGCGGTTTCATCCAGACGCTCAAACAGAATCTGCCGGCCGCGCTTCCAAGTGGTCATCAGCACAAACAGCACCACGCCAGCGATCACCGGAAAGGCGCCGCCTTCGAGGATTTTCGGGATATTGGCGGCAAAAAACAGCGTATCCACCACCAAGAAACCGATCAGCAACGGAATGGCCCACCAACGCGGCGCCTTCCACATCAACAACATCACCGCCGCCACCAAGAAGGTATCGATCAGCATGGTGCCGGTAACCGCCACCCCATAAGCAGCTGCCAGGGCGCCGGATGACTGGAAGCCGATCACCAGCAACACCACGCCCACCATCAGCGCCCAGTTGACCACGCCGACATAGATCTGCCCCTGCGCCTGGCTGGAGGTGTGCTGGATCTGCATCCTCGGGATATAACCCAACTGAATAGCCTGCTGACTGAGCGAGAAGGCCCCAGAAATTACTGCCTGTGAGGCAATGATGGTGGCCAAGGTCGACAGTCCGATCATCGGCAACAAGGCCCAACTCGGTGCCAATAAATAGAATGGATTACGCGCGGCTTCGGGGTTTTCCAGCAGCAAAGCCCCCTGACCAAAGTAATTGAGCATCAAGCCCGGCAGCACTAAACCAAACCAGGCACGAGCAATCGGCTTGCGGCCAAAATGGCCCATATCGGCGTACAGCGCCTCGGCGCCAGTCAATGACAGCACCACCGCCCCGAGAATGGTGATACCGATACCTGGATGGCTGATAAAAAACTGCGCCGCCCAGTAGGGGTTAAGCGCCTGCAACACCTGGGGCTGGCGAAT
>JAIERD010000426.1 GCA_019747155.1 Pseudomonadaceae bacterium | reverse complement strand
GGGGCGATGACGCATGGAACTTCCTCTACTCGGCCGCCACGGCGCGGCCGTCCTCGAACACCGGAACGTCCAGCGCCGCCAAGGGCGTCTTGCCCAGCAGCAGGTCCGCCGCGCGCTCCGCGATCATGATGGTCGGGGCATTGGTGTTGCCGCCGATCAGGTTTGGCATGATCGAGGCGTCGACCACCCGCAGGCCGCTGATGCCGTGCACGCGCAGCTGCGGGTCGACCACCGCCATGGCGTCCGTACCCATTTTGCAGGTGCCGACCGGGTGGTAGATGGTGTCGGCGTGTTCGCGGATGTGTTTGAGCAGGGCCTCGTCGCTGTCGCCCTCGGCCGCCAGCACCTCTTCTTCACGAAACTCAGCTAGGGCCGGTGCCTGCATGATTTTCTGCAGCAACCGGGCGCCGCGCAGCATGGCGGTGACGTCATCGGCATGGGAGAGGAACTTGGGGTCGATGCGTGGCGCCGACAGCGGGTTGCTATCGTACAGGCCAACCTCGCCGATGCTCTTGGGCCGCAGCACGCAGACATGGGCGGAGAAACCGTTGCCGTAGTGCAGTTTGCGCCCGTGGTCGTCGAGCATGGCGATGACGAAATTCAGCTGCAGGTCGGCGCGTTCGAGTTGCGGATCGGATTTGACGAAGCCGCCGCTCTCCGCGCAGGGCGAGGCCAGCAGGCCTTTGCCGGTCTTGCGCCATTCATTGATGGCACCAGGCAGACGGAGCGCAGAGGTGGGGGAAATGCCTAGCAGGTCCGAGCTTTTTGATTTGAAGCTGAGAATAAAGTCGAGGTGGTCCTGCAGGTTTTTGCCGACGCCGGGCAGGTCGTGTTTTACCTGGATGCCGTGACGGGTCAGTTCGGCCGGGTCGCCAATGCCGGAGAGCATCAGCAATTGTGGCGAGTTAAAGGCGCCGCCGCAGAGGATCACTTCTTTATTGGCATGGATGATTTGCCGCTGGCCGGCGCGTTGCACTTCCACGCCGGTGGCGCGTTTGTCGGCCAGCATCACCCGTAAGGCCTGGGTGTTGGTCAGCACCGTCAGGTTGGGGCGGTGCATGGCCGGGTGCAGGTAGGCGGCGGCTGCGGAACAGCGCTCGCCATTCTTCGGGCCGTGGAAGAATTGCGTCACCTGGTAGAAGCCCACGCCTTCTTGCTCGGCGCCGTTGAAGTCGGGGTTAGCCGGGATGCCGGTTTCGATGGCGGCGTTGACGAAGGCCTGGCTGACCGGCCGTGGGCCTTGCTGTTCGCCGACTTGCAACGGGCCGTGGTCGCAGTGCAGCTCACTGTCGCCGCGCTGATTGCCTTCGGCGCGCTTGAAGTAGGGCAGCACTTCATCGAACGACCAGCCGGGGCAGCCCAGTTGCGCCCAGTCGTCATAGTCGCGGCGATGGCCTCGGATGTAGTGCATGGCATTGATGGCGCTGGAGCCGCCAAGGGCGCGACCGCGCGGTTGAAAGCCGCGTCTGCCGTTGAGGCCGGGCTGTGGGGTGGTTTCAAAGCAGTAGTTATTGTTTTTGAGCCTGCCGGGCACCATCACGGCCAAGCCCAATGGCATGCGGATCAGTAGGTCTTGGCCGCCGCCGCCGGTTTCAATCAGGCACACGCTGTTGCTTGGATCTTCACTCAGCCGCCCGGCCAGGGTCGCGCCCGCCGAACCGCCGCCAACAATCAGATAATCAAAATTCATCATGGCTCTCTCGTGTTGCCATTGCGGCGTTCAGTGCCGTGCATTGAGCGCCGAGGGCTGCGTAAGAAAAACAAGGTTCTGTACCCACTGCGCGCTGGGTGAAAAACGTAGGGTGGGCTTTAGCCTACCAAGGCCCTTACGTCCCGATGCGGTGGGCTGAAGCCCACCCTACAATCGCTTTTCAGCCCATGCGGGTACATCTCCAAAAAAAGGGGCGATAAACACGCCCCTGATTAATCTCTGCTGAAAATCCTCTGGCCTTAGCGGCTTACCACTCGGTCATCTTTTTCAGGGACTTGAGTTTCTCGAAGATCGGCTTGACCCCTTCCAGCTGCTTAACCATTTGCATGCCTTTGTAGGTCTGGTAGTTGAAACCTGCTGGGTTCATGTTCTGGCCTTCTTGGAACGGGTACTCAGGCAAAGTGGCGAGGAATTTTTCGACTTCTTTGCGCACTGGTACACCGATCCACATCACGTCGGCGGCCCACTTCACGTACATCGAAGATTCGTATGGGGCGGTCTCGTACGGGTCTTCTTTGAGGTTGGTTATGATCGGCCAGTTGGTCACTTTGCGCGTGCCCATGGCAATGTTGCCGTCGATGGAAGCGAAGGTGATTTTAAAGTCGTTCCAACGAATGGCATTTAGCTCGCCGCCTTGGCCGAAGTAGAAGTACTCGTGGCGTGGCACTTCTTTTACTTCGCCCTTGAAGTAGGGCAGGTAGTTGTAGCCGTCCAGGTGTACGCGGAACTCTTTGCCGTTGAGGGTGGTGCCTTTGGCCAGATCCTCTTTTACCGTGCTGTTGCCGGCGGCGGCCAGCAGGGTCGGCATCCAGTCGTTGTGGGCGATCATGTCGTTGTAGTCGGTGCCGGGCTTGATCACGTTCGGCCATTTGACCAGCAAGGGCACGCGATGGCCGCCCTCAAACGAGGTGCCTTTCTCGCCTTTGAATGGGCTGGTGCCGCCGTCTGGCCAGGTGAACTTCTGCGCGCCGTTGTCGGTGGTGTAGATCACGATGGTGTTATCGGCGATCTTCAAATCATCTAGCTGAGTGAGCAGTTGGCCGACCATCTCGTCGTGCTCGGCCATGCCGTCCGGGTACAGGCCTTTGCCGGTGCGGCCGACCGATTCTTTCTTCAGATGGGTCCAGACGTGCATGCGAGTGCTGTTGAACCAGACGAAGAAGGGCTTATCGGCTTTGGCGGATTTCTCGATAAAGTTCTTGGTGCTGGCGAGGATTTCTTCGTCAACGGTCGGCATACGCGCGCGGTTCAGCGGGCCGGTGTCTTCGATCTTGCCGTCGGCGTAGGAGTGGATCACCCCGCGTGGGCCGTATTGCTTACGAAACTCCGGGTCTTTGGGGTAGTAGTAAGTCTCTGGCTCTTCCTCGGCATTCAGGTGGTAGAGGTTGCCGAAGAACTCATCGAAACCGTGATTGGTCGGCAGGTCTTTGTCCTGATCGCCCAGGTGATTCTTGCCGAATTGGCCGGTGGCATAGCCCTGATCTTTCAGGGCGTCGGCCATGGTCGGTGCCCAGTCGGGAATACCGCCGCCCCCGCCGGGCATGCCGATGGTCAACAGGCCGGTGCGGAACGGGTGCTCGCCGAGGATAAAGGCCGAACGGCCGGCGGTGCAGGACTGCTCGCCATAGGCGTCGGTGAACAGCGCGCCCTCTTTGGCGATACGGTCGATATTAGGCGTGCGAAAACCCTGGATGCCATGGTTGTAGGCGCTGATGTTATGCACACCAATGTCATCGCCGAAGATCACCAAGATGTTCGGCTTGGCGGCGGCGCTGGCACTTTGGGCCATGCCTAGACAGGCGGCGGCCGCCAGGCTCAGGGATAACCAATGTCGGGTTAGACGCATCGGGAAGTTCTCCATTCAGCAAAGGGGTCGCGGTTGGCGACTCAGTGTGTTGATTCAGGCCGTGCTGGCCAGACGCGGGCTACCAGAGCCCAGCTGTTCGGCTGCTGCACTAGGTATAGGCGAGGTACGTTGAACAGGCTGACAAAACTGTGCTGAAGGTTCAAATGCATTGTTACGCGTGACTTAATGCGCTTTGTGCATTGAGGCCGCGCCGCGTGGGCGGGTAATGTCGCTATGCGCAGCTAGGGGCGTTCAGGAGTTTTGGTGTGCTTTTGTAGGAGGGGCTTTAGCCGCGATGCTTTGCGCTGTGTCAGCCAGCGTTGTAGTGACGCTGGTCGCGGCTAAAGCCCCTCCTACAGGGATCGCGTTAGCCTTGAGCGCAAGGTGCGATTGCCCGTCAAACTAGGGCTTTCTAGGCCTGCGGCCTCGGTCTTGGCGCCGGATTGAGTGGGTGCTAGACGGGCGCCTTGCTGCGGGCCTGTTTGCGCAAGGCCCGACGCAGGGCTGGCAGGCTGTTGCGCAGTTGCTGGGTGCTGGCGGCGTGTGCCGGTGGTGCGCCATAACTGGCTGCCAGTGCTTGTTGCAAAGCTTGGCCGGCGGCGGCCGGCAGTTGTTGGCTCAGCTCGCGCAGGTTGGCGTTGCCGCTGCTGCGTTGCAGCCAGCTATACAGGGGCGCTAAGGGTAACGGCGTGTGGCGCCAAGCGCGTTGCAACTGACGCCAGGCATAGGCTTCCGAGGCCAGCCAGGCGGCTTGCCGGCCTGCTCGCCAGGCGTGCAGGCGGCGGCGCAGTTGCGAAAGCCAAGGGCGGCCAAAGTAACCGATCAAGCCCAACAGCAGCAGGCCGCCAGCGATCAGCAGGCTGAAGCGCGACAGCTGAATATGCTGACCACGGCCCAGGCGCTGCAAGTCTGCCTGCAGATCAAACGGCAGCCGATAGGCCGTATTGGCTTGCGCCTCGAACGCCACGGCCGGCACCTCGGCGCTGCGCAGTTGGCCTGCGCTGGCGTCCCACCAATGCACTTGCATGGCCGGCAGTTGGTAGCTGCCGGCTTGTTCAATCACATAACTGAGGCTGTCACGGCGTTGCCCACCACTGACCGAGCCGCGGCCATCGTCCAAGGGCTTGACCTCGGCTGGCTGCGGGTAGGCTTTGAGGCCGGCAATGCTGGCGAATTCGGCTGGGGCAATCAGCATGGCTTGGGCGCCGTCCGCCTCGACCAGCAGGCGCCGGGTAAGGCTGTCGCCAACTTTCAGCGGCGTGGTGGAGGCTTCGATCTGTTGGCTAAAACGCACCTGCTGGGCCACCAGCAGATTGCCCGCTGGTGCTTCGGCCAATTCACCCGTTGGCGCCATGGCATTAAAGCTCAGGGCCTGACTGCTGACTTGCACCGGGCCGCTGGCCTGGCCCAGTTGCAGGCTGAAACTCAGCGCCGGGATACTGAAGTTCTGTGCTTGCAGCGGGCTGATTAAATAAGTCAGGCGCAAGCCAAAATAGCTTTCGCCGTCACGCCTGACCGTCAGTTTATCGGCCTGCCCGGTGGGGGCGCTGACCAGCGCGCCGGGCAATTGCAGCTCGGCCGGCTGCGGCGCTTGGGTAAACCAACTGCTGGTGAGTAGGTCGATTTCTAGCCGCAAGGTGCTGCCGAGCAAATAGGGCGCGGCCGGGCTCAGCCGGGTTTCCACCCGTACCCGTGGCTCATCGGCCCACGCCAGATGACTGAGCAAGCACAGCAGCCATAGCCAGCGCGTCATGGCGCCACCGCCGGCGCAGGCTGACTAGCCGCTTGCTGCAACCTGAATTTTTGCTTGAGAAAGCCCGCCGGCGAGGTATTCAGGTTGCGCAGCCACAGCTCGGCAGACACTGCCTTGGGGCTGTTGAGCATGACCTTTTCACCCTTGTCGCCGGGCTTACCCTGATCATCGAACTGCTGCTGGTCCGGGTCTTCTTCCGGGGCTACCTGTTGATCGGCCTCGAACTGGCGCTGCAGCTCGGCCACCAAGGCTTGATTGAACTGCGCTTGGGCAAACACTGGCTGCAAGCGCAGTGCTTGGGCATAGGCGTTCAACGCTTGTGGATACTGATGTAACCGAGCGTGGCTGTTGCCGAGGTAAAAATATCCGGCGGCGCTGTCCAGTTTGGCGAAACTGGCCAGCGCAAGGTTGAACTCGGCCGCCTTGTAAGCCGCCAGTCCCTTCCAATAGGGGTCGTTAAAATGCGCGGCGGCGGCCGGGAAGTGCTGGTGCTCGAAAGCCCAGCGACCTTGCTGGTCAGGGCTCATAAAGGCATCGGCGAGCACCCCGGCTTGAGCGTTTGGCGACTGCCCGCCGAGGCTGACCGCCAACAATAGGGCCGGCAACCAATTGATGCTCCAGCCGCGCCGAATGTTCAACCAAGCCAGCGGCAACAGCAGCCAGCACAGCCAGTAGCCGGCATCTTGCCAGTGCACCTCGGCGTCATCGGCGGTGGCGGCGGCGAAGTGCTGCTGGGCGTGCAGCTGAATCCAGTCCAGATCGTCGTCATTCAGGCTCAGGCTGCCAATCGGCGCATCAGTGGCCTTGG
>JAIERD010000515.1 GCA_019747155.1 Pseudomonadaceae bacterium | reverse complement strand
AGTGGCCTTGGGCAACTCACTGTGGGTACCGGTGTATTTGCTGATGACCGGTATTTTGCTGGCCACCACACCCAAGGTTGCCCAGCGCTTTGGCGGCGGCTTGCACAACGAAATCGGCCCGCTGGTGCGTCAGGCTTTATGGCTGGCACTGCTGGTGGGGTGCGGCGCCGGCCTACTGTTATGGAATGCGCAAGTGGTGCTGCGCGTCATGGATGTCGAGCCACAACTGATCGAACCTTCCATGGGCTATCTGCGCGCCGTGGCGTGCGGCTTCCCGGCGGTGGCGCTCTACCACGTACTGCGCTGTTACAGCGACGGCCTGGGCCACACGCGGCCGAGCATGATGCTGGGAATTTTTGGCCTATTACTGAACATTCCGCTCAACTACATCTTCATCTATGGCAAGTTCGGCGTGCCAGCCATGGGCGGCGTCGGCTGCGGCTGGGCCACCGGCATCGTTATGTGGTGCATGCTGCTGGGCATGCTCTGGTGGGTGAACTGGGCGCCTTACTACCAGGCCAGCCAATTATTCAAACGCTTCGAGTGGCCAAACTGGGCGATTCTCAAGCGCTTGCTGTCGGTCGGCGTACCGATTGGCGTGTCGATTTTCGCCGAGGCCAGCATCTTCTCGGTAATCGCCCTGCTCATCGGCGCCATGGGCGCCACAGTGGTGGCCGGTCATCAAATTGCGCTGAATTTCAGCTCCATGGTGTTCATGATCCCCTACGCCCTTGGCATGGCCGTGACCGTGCGGGTTGGCCAGGCACTCGGCCGTGGCGACCCACGTCAAGCGCGCTATGCGGCCGGTGTCGGCATGTTGGTGGCGCTGGCATATGCCTGCATCTCGGCCAGCTCCATGCTGCTTAGCCGTGAGTACATTGCCCGGATGTACACCAATGACCTGGCGGTGATTGCGGTGGCCAGCAGCCTGATCATCTTCTCGGCGCTGTTTCAGTTTTCCGATGCCATTCAGGTGACTGCCGCCGGCGCCCTGCGCGGTTATCAAGACACCCGCGTGACCATGCTGCTGACCCTGTTCGCCTATTGGGGCATAGGGCTGCCGGTGGGTTACAGCCTGGGGTTAAGCGACTTCTGGGGCCCGGCGTCGGGGCCTCGCGGCTTGTGGCAAGGGCTGATAGTGGGACTCACCTGCGCAGCACTGATGCTCGGCTACCGCTTGATGCGCAGCGCCAAACGGCGGATTCGCCAGGAAGCCCAGCTCAGTCGAGTTTCTTCTTGATCCAGTACAGGTAGTTGCCGGCTTCTACCTGTTGCTCAAGCAACTCATGGCCGAGAAACATACAGAACTTGGGAATATCGCGGCGCGTCGAGGGGTCGGTGGCTATCACTTTCAATACGCCACCGGCGGCCAGATCGCGGACTTTGTTGTGCAGCATCATCACCGGCTCAGGACAATTGAGACCGCTGGCATCGAGAATCGCATCGGCGTGTAAAGGCATAACAGGCTCCAAAAACAGGCGCCCATTGTCGCCCAAAGCGCTGGCGCGGTCACCCATCAGCAGCACCCGAGGCAAACTCGGGCGCTGGCGAATACGGATGCAAAGCGTCGTTAATTCCCGCGCTTATCCAGCCGGCGCAGGTGGCAGGTGACCTCTTCACGGTCGTGATAAAGCTGTTTACAGGCAATTGAGACCCGGATGCCACGGGCGACAAAACCCTCCTCGATACGCGCCAGCAAGCGCTTCACTTCGGCGTAACGCTGCTTCATCGGCAACTTCAGATTGACCACCGCCTCGCGGCATAAGCCCTCACCCAACCAGGTTTCCAGCAGGGCGGCGTTGCGCGCTGGTTTCTCGACTATGTCGCAGACCATCCAGTCCACCGGCTTGCGCGGCTTGAAGGTAAAACCGTCGGCCTGTAAATGCTCAACCAGGCCAGACTCCATAAGGCTTTCCGCCATCGGGCCGTTATCGATGGCGGTCACCAGCATATGCCGGTTCACCAGCTGCCAGGTCCAGCCACCGGGGGCGGCGCCCAGATCGACGGCGGTCATGGCCGGAGCCAAACGCTCATCCCACTGATCGCGCGGAATAAACTGATGCCAGGCCTCCTCAAGCTTTAACGTCGAACGACTGGGCGCACTGCGGGGGAACTTTAATCGAGGAATGCCCATGGGCCAGAAGGCCGAATTATCCGGTTCAGCCAGGCCGAGAAACACCTCGCGGCCACTCTTGAAGGTCAGCAGCAGGCGCGGCTTGCTTGGGTCATCGACTAAACGCCCGGCTTTGCGCAAGGCCTTGAGCAAGGGGGCCTCGAACTTCTTGCAGAAATTCGACAGCTCCTTGCCGTCGTTGGTATCCAGCACTTCCAGCCACAGACTGCCGCAGACCGGATAAGCGGCCAGGTGCTCAAGCAGCACGCTGATGCGGTCGGTCTCTGGCAATTGCACATAATCGCCCCGTGCCCACTGTCTGGGGAAAATCAGCTGACTGAAACGCACGCCACGCATCAATGCCTGCGCGCCGCCCTCCTCAGTGCAAACGAATTCGGCACAGGCGCTGCTGGCCTTGCCCTTGGCGTAGCCGGCCACCTGCAATAACGCTGCGTGTTCAGCAATTTCCGCGCACACCTCTCCCTCAAAACCGGGGCGGCAGTGCAACAACAACGTATTCATGGCGATCTCCTCAAGACCGGCATGATAACGGAGTTAGCCCTGGCAACGGCGCTGACGGCTCAATCCAATTGACCCGCCACAGCGCAGCAGTCGCCCGCAACAGAATTGCCTACACTGTTTGGCACAGCTAATTACTCAACTACTCGATGAAACGGCCGATACAACGAGCCTTTGACAACGGGAGCATCTGCCATGCGCAACAACCAGCCGATTACCCAGCGTGAACGCAGCTTTCCCGACAGTCAGCGACTGATTTCAACCACCGACCTCAAGGGGCAGATTACTTACTGCAATCAGGCTTTTATTGAGATCAGCGGTTTCAGTCACGAGGAACTGCTGCGCGCGCCACACAATCTGGTGCGCCACCCTGACGTGCCGGCGGCGGTGTTTGAGCATATGTGGAACACCCTCAAAACTGCCCGACCATGGATGGGGGTCGTGAAGAACCGCAGCAAGAATGGCGATCATTACTGGGTGAATGCCTACGTCACGCCAATACTCGACAACGACAAAGTGGTCGGCTATGAATCGGTAAGGGTCAAACCGACACTCGAACAGATTCGCCGCGCGCAAGCACTCTACGCACGCATCAACAGCGGCAAGTCGGCCATTCCCAGCCAAGACAATTGGCTGCCGCAACTGCAAGCCTGGCTACCGTTTATTCTGATCAGTCAGATCGGCTTTTTAATTGGTAGCTGGCAAAGCTCGCACTGGGGCTTCTTGCTCGCCGCGGCACTGGCAATACCCCTGGGCCTGGCCGGGCTGCGTTGGCAGCAACGCGGCATCCAGCGCTTATTGAAGATCGCCGACAGCACCACCTCGGACCCGCTGATCGCGCAAATGTACACCGACAGTCACGGCGCCGAGGCGCGCTTGGAAATGGCCATGCTCAGCCAGGACGCCCGGTTAAAAACCTGCCTGACCCGGCTGCAGGATACCGCCGCGCATTTAAGGCAGCAGGCAAGCCAGGGCCATCTGCTGGCGGAACAAAGCGCGAGCGGACTACAGCGCCAACGGATCGAAACCGAACAGGTGGCCGCCGCGATTAATCAAATGAGCGCCACCACCCAGGAAGTTGCCAGCAACGTCACCCTAACAGCCGAAGCCACCCGGCAAGCCAATCAACTGACCAACCAAGGCCGCCAAGTGGCCGCCGACACCCGCGCAGCCATTGAACGGTTGTCAAATGCTGTGACCAGCACTGGCGAGACCGTTACGCGACTAGCCCAAGACAGCAGCGAGATCGGTGGCGTGGTGGATGTGATCAAGGGCATTGCCGACCAAACCAACTTACTAGCCCTTAATGCCGCCATTGAGGCCGCCCGCGCTGGCGAGATGGGCCGCGGCTTTGCGGTGGTGGCTGATGAGGTTCGCTCACTGGCGCAGCGCACCGGCGAATCCACCGGGCAGATTCACCAGCTGATTGCCAAACTGCAAAAAACCGCCGAAGAAGCCGTGCATGCCATGCAACAAGGCCGCGCACAGGCCGACCAAGGCGTTGAGCAGGCCCTGCTGGCCGATGCGGCGCTGATTGGTATCAGCACCGCTGTAGGCCATATCACCGACATGACCAATCAGATAGCCGCCGCCACAGAAGAACAAAGCGCAGTGGCCGAGGAAATCAGCCGCAACATCAATACCATCGCCCAACTGTCCGACCAAACCGCCGATGCGGCGCAGCACACTGAGCAGCTGAGCACCGAGTTGACGGCCACCGCCAATCAGCAGTACGCACTGATTGAACGCTTCAATCACTAACAGCCCGGTTTCAGCACAAAGGCGGCGATCGCATCGGCAGCCGTTTCTAGATGCTGTACATGATTGAAGCCCGAGGCTTTTAAGGGTTTTAGATCATGATCGGCGGCAGTTAACCAAAGCAGTTCGATGGCGCTCGATAACGTATAGCCGGCCACCGCCGGTCTATTACCCAACGCATCGCGCTCGCCCTGCACAATCAAACTACGGGTTTGTAACTCGGCCAGGTGCGCCACCCTTGGCTTTTCGGGCTTGCCGGCGGCATAAAACGGATAGCCCAGGCAAACCAGCGCATCGGCGCCCAACTCATCGGCCAACAGACTGGCCATTCGCCCACCCATCGACTTACCGCCGATGGCCAATGGCCCCGTGACTTGCTGTCGCACCTGTTGGTAGACCCCACGCCAACAATCGAGCAATTGCCCTTGCGGATTCGGCGGACGCTTGCCACCGCCGCTACGCCGCTGCGCCATATAAGCAAACTCAAAACGCAGCAAGCCCAAGCCCCGCACGGCCAGTAGCTCAGCCATCGTCTGCATAAACGGACTGTCCATCGGTGCGCCAGCGCCGTGAGCCAGAATCAAATGCGCTTGCACTGCCCCGCTAGGCAGGTCGCACAACCACTGCGCTGGCCAGGTTTGACCCGGCTCCCGTTGATCTCGATCAATATCGGTAACAGAACGTTTCAGCATGCTTGTCTCGCTTTTATAAGAATCTGCCCATAACCGTGGATGCGAACTCAGAAATGAACACAACCATCAGTACTGCCTATAACTACAAGGTGGTTCGCCAATTCGCCATTATGACGGTGATTTGGGGGATCGTCGGCATGGGGCTTGGGGTGCTTATCGCCTCACAGCTCGTTTGGCCAGAACTTAACCTCGGCTTGCCATGGACCAGCTTCGGCCGCCTGCGACCACTGCACACCAACGCGGTGATTTTTGCTTTTGGCGGTTGCGCACTGATGGCGACCTCCCTGTACGTGGTGCAACGCACCTCGCAAGCCCGGCTAATCTCCGACACGCTCGCCTCCATCGTCTTTTGGGGCTGGCAAGCGGTGATAGTACTGGCGGCCATTACCCTGCCGCTGGGCCTGACTTCGTCCAAAGAGTATGCCGAGCTGGAATGGCCGATCGATATCCTGATCACCATTGTCTGGGTCTGCTACGCCGTGGTGTTCTTCGGCACAATCATGAAGCGCAAGGTTGCGCACATCTATGTCGGCAACTGGTTTTTTGGTGGTTTTATTCTCACCGTGGCGCTGCTGCACATCGTCAACAACCTCGAATTGCCGGTCAGTGCCTTTAAGTCTTACTCGCTGTATGCCGGTGCGACCGATGCGATGATCCAGTGGTGGTACGGCCACAACGCGGTAGGCTTCTTCCTGACCGCAGGCTTCCTGGGGATGATGTACTACTTCGTGCCCAAGCAAGCCGGTCGGCCGATCTACTCCTATCGCCTGTCGATCGTGCACTTCTGGGCACTGATCACCGTGTACATCTGGGCCGGCCCGCACCACCTGCATTACACCGCATTGCCGGATTGGGCGCAGTCGCTCGGTATGGCCATGTCCCTGATTCTGCTCGCGCCAAGCTGGGGCGGCATGATCAACGGCATGATGACCCTCTCGGGCGCCTGGCATAAGCTGCGCAGCGACCCGA
>JAIERD010000447.1 GCA_019747155.1 Pseudomonadaceae bacterium | reverse complement strand
TTGTAATGCCGCAGCAAAGTGCCCGGCTAGCCAGGTGGCGCTGCTGGCATGGTGAGCGTCACGGCCACGCAGTTTGCGCACTAGGTCGCCGGTGTTGATGCCGACCGGGCAGCGCTGGGCACACAGGCCGGTGGCGGCGCAGGTGTCGATGCCCTGGTATTGATAGGCCTGCTCCAGCTCGCGGGTGTCGATGCCGGCGCGCTGCTTGGCTTGGATGTCGCGCCAGATCACGATGCGCTGGCGCGGGCTGAGGGTCAGGTCTTTGGATGGACAAACCGGCTCGCAGAAGCCGCATTCGATGCACTTGTCGATGATTTCATCGGCGGCCGGCAACGGCTTGAGGTGCTTCAGGTGAATCTGCGGGTCGCTCGACAGCACCACGTCGGGATTGAGAATGCCCAGTGGGTCGAGCAGGCGCTTGATCGCCCACATCAGCTGATAGGCATCGCTGCCCCATTCCAGTTCGACGAAGGGCGCCATATTGCGTCCGGTGCCATGCTCGGCCTTTAGCGAGCCGCCAAATTCAACCGCCACCAGTTGCGTCACTTCGTCCATAAAGGCCGAGTAGCGCGCCACTTGCTCAGGAGTGTCGAAGGCCTGGGTGAACACGAAGTGCAGGTTGCCCTCCAGGGCATGGCCGAAAATGATCGCCTCGTCGTAGCCGTGTATATCGAACAGCGCCAGCAGGCGATTGACCCCGGCGGCCAGTTGTTCGACCGGGAAGGTCACGTCTTCGATGATTACCGTGGTGCCGGTCTGGCGTACCGCGCCGACCGCCGGGAAGGTGTCTTTGCGGATCTTCCACAGTTGCTCGTAGATCTGTGGGTCTGAGCTGAAATCGACCCGCTTCTCCAGCGGAAAATGGGCTATGGCGGCCATGATCTGCGCCAACTGCTCGTGCAACAGCGCTTGGCTGGCGGCGCGGGATTCGATCAGCAAGGCGCAGGCGCCAGCGGAGAGTTGCTTGACCCAGGCCGGCATACCGGCCTTGTTTTCTACCGAGCGCAGGCTGCGACGGTCGAGTAATTCCACCGCCGACACCGGCTGGCTTTTGAGTACGGTCACGGCCAGGCAGCAGCTGTGCACGTCGGGAAACACCATCAGTGCGCTGGCTTTGTGCGGGTAGTCCGGCACCGTGTGGTAGGTGACTGAGCTGATAAAGCCGAGGGTGCCTTCCGAGCCGACCATCAGGTGGCTGAGGATTTCCAGCGGTTGCTCAAAGTCGATCAGGGCATTCAGCGACAGGCCGGTGGTGTTTTTCAGCCGGTATTTGTGGCGGATCTTTGCCGCCAGTTCGGGGTTGCCACGGGTCTGTCGGCCCAGTTCGGCCAGCTGTTCGAGTAGAGCGCTGTGGCTGGCCTGAAAGCGCACCACGCTGAGTGGGTCTTCAGTGTCCAGCGCTGTGCCGTCGGCCAGGATCAGGCGCATACCGGCCAGGGTGTGGTAACTATTTTGCGCCGTGCCGCAGCACATGCCGCTGGCGTTGTTGGCGACTATGCCGCCGATTTTGCAGGCGTTGATCGAGGCCGGGTCGGGGCCGATCTTGCGTTGCAGCGGGGCCAGCATGGCATTGGCCGCAGCGCCGATGACGCCCGGTTGCAGGCGGATCTGCGCGCCGCCGGCGCAGACTTCGCGGCCGCTCCAGTTGTCACCGAGCACTATCAATACCGAGTCGCTGATGGCCTGGCCGGACAGGCTGGTGCCGGCGGCGCGGAAGGTCACCGGCACCCGATGGGTGCTGGCCAGCTGCAGCAATCGGGTGACTTCGGCTTCGCTCTCGACCCGCAGCACCAGCTTGGGGATCAGCCTATAGAAGCTGGCGTCGGTGCCGAAGGCCAGGGTCGAGAGCGGATCGTCGAAGCGCCGATTGCGGGGAATCAGGCGTTCGACAGCAGCGAGAAAGGCGACGGGCAGGCTCATGGGCGCTCCGGAGGTCTGATGTTCTGTGTCTGTAGGAGCCAGCTTGCTGGCGATGCTTTTGCCGTGAGCTGATCGCCAGCAAGCTGGCTCCTACAACGGCGGTGTAAAGGCGCGCTCAACGGCCCAGTTCACGCACCAGCGAGTCGGAGCTGATCTCGCGGATCGACTTGGCACCGGTCAGCACCATGGCCACGCGCATTTCTTTTTCGATCAGCTCCAGCAAGTTGCTTACTCCTGCGCCCCCAGCTGCCGCCAGGGCATAGATATAGGCGCGGCCGAGCATCACGCTGTCGGCGCCGAGGGCGAGCATGCGCACCACATCCAGGCCGGTGCGAATGCCCGAATCGGCGAGGATCGCCAGCTCGCCTTTCACTGCGTCGGCGATGGCTGGCAGGGCGCGAGCGCTGGACAGCACGCCGTCGAGTTGGCGGCCGCCGTGGTTGGACACGACTATACCGTCGGCGCCGAATCGCACCGCATCCTTGGCATCCTCTGGGTCGAGGATGCCCTTGATCACCATCGGGCCATCCCAGAAATCACGAATCCACTGCAGGTCTTGCCAGGAGATCGATGGGTCGAAGTTGTTGCCCAGCCAGCCGATGTAGTCGGCCAGGCCCGTGGGGTTACCACGGTAGGCGGAGATATTGCCCAAGTCGTGGGGGCGGCCGAGCAGGCCGACATCCAGCGCCCAGGCCGGGTGGGTCATGGCTTGCAGCATACGGCGTAGCGGCGCGTTCGGCCCGCTCATGCCCGAGTGCGCGTCGCGGTAGCGGGCGCCAGGCACCGGCATGTCGACGGTGAACACCAGGGTGGTGACCCCGGCGGCCTTGGCCCGCTCCAGGGCGTTTTTCATAAAGCCGCGATCTTTCAGCACATACAGCTGGAACCACATCGGGCGGCTGATGGCCGGCGCCACTTCTTCAATCGGGCACACCGAAACGGTGGACAGGGTGAAGGGGATGCCTTTGTCGGCGGCGGCTTTGGCCGCTTGCACCTCGCCACGACGGGCGTACATACCGGTCAAGCCCACGGGGGCCAGCGCCACCGGCATGGCCAAGGTTTCGCCCAGTAGTTGGGTTTCCAGGCTTAGTTGCGACATGTCGCGCAGTACCCGCTGGCGCAGGGCAATGTCGGCCAGGTCGCTGACGTTACGGCGCAGGGTGTGCTCGGCGTTGGCGCCGCCGTCGATGTAGTGAAACAGGAACGGCGGCAACTTGCGTTGGGCCGCGGCGCGGTAGTCGGTGGAGGCAGAAATGATCATAGGGTTCACTCTATTGCTGAGCAGGGCTGACGTTTGCACCGTGGGTCTTAAGATCAGTCTGGCGTGACTCTCTGTAGGAGCCAGCTTGCTGGCGATGCGTCGTTAGCCACAGTGATCGCCAGCAAGCTACAGGCTGCGCCAAACCAGGGTTTGGCGCAGTAGATCTACGGTTAATGCACCAGCATGCCGGTGAATACATAGGCCTGCAGCAGGGTAATCAGGCCGACAAAGGTGGCAAAAATCAGGCTGTGCTTGAGGGTGAAGCGGAAGAGGTCGGATTCCCTGCCGACCAGTCCGGTGGCGGCGCAAGCGACGGCGATCGATTGCGGCGAGATCATCTTGCCGGTCACGCCGCCGCTGGTATTGGCGGCCACCAGCAAGGTCGGGTCGACCCCGATCTGGTGTGCGGTGGTGGCTTGTAGCGAGCTGAACAGGGCGTTGGACGAGGTGTCCGAGCCGGTCAGAAACACCCCGAGCCAGCCGAGGAACGGCGAGAAGAACGGGAAGGCCGCGCCAGTGCCGGCCAGTACCAGCGCCAGAGTCGAAGACATGCCGGAATAGTTGGTGACAAAGGCGAAGGCCAGCACCATGCCAATCGACAGAATCGGCAATTTCAACTCAAGCAGAGTATCGCGCAGAGTGGTCAGACCAGTTTTAAAATCGATCCGCAATACCAGCATCGAGATCAGCGCGGCGAAGAAAATCGCCGTGCCGGTGGCGGATACCGGGTCGAGTTTGTAGATGGCGGCAATGGCGGTCGGGTTGGCGACAATCGGCGCGACCTTGATCACCAGTTGGTCCAGGTGCGGGATGGCGAAATACAGCACCCAGTTTTCCAACGCGCCGCCGACGGCGAACAGCGCCTTGAAGGGTTTCAGGGTCCAGATGGTCACCAGCACGGTGAGGATCAGGAAGGGTGACCAGGCCTTGAGGATCTGCCCGAAGCTGTACGGCGACGGCGTGGTGCCCCGGGGGCCGCCGAAGCCGCCGCCGAATGCCACTACTGCAGAGCTCACGCCGGCCACTGCGGCCTTGGCGGCGCGCGCCGGTTGCCAGACTTGGAGGAACAGCGTCAGCGAAATCAGGCTGACCAGCGCCGAGGTGATGTCCGGCAGTTCTGGGCCGATGAAATTGGAGGTGAGGTATTGGGTGATGGAGAAGCTGACACCAGCCACCATCGCCGCCGGCCAGGTTTCTTTGATGCCGCGCCAGCCATCCATCATCGCCACCAGCCAGAAGGGCACCAGCACCGCCAGGAAAGGCAGCTGACGACCGGCCATGGCGCCGATCTTGAATGGATCGATGCCCGTTACCTGGCCGGCCACGGTGATCGGAATACCCAGCGCGCCGAAGGCCACTGGCGCTGTGTTGGCAATCAGGCACAGGCCGGCGGCGTACAGCGGGTTGAAGCCCAGGCCGACCAGCAAGGCGGCGGTGATCGCCACCGGGGCGCCGAAGCCGGCCGCACCTTCTAGGAAGGCACCGAAGGCGAAGCCGATCAGCAACACTTGTAGGCGCTGGTCGTCGGTGATCGACAGTACGGAGCTGCGGATTACTTCAAATTGGCCGCTCTTGACCGTGAGTTTGTAGAGGAATACGGCGGCGACAATGATCCAGGCAATCGGCCACAAGCCGTAGGCGAAGCCATAGCCGGCAGCAGCGAAGGCCATGTCGGCGGGCATCCGAAAGGCGAAGATCGCCACGGCAATCGACAGTGCCAAGGTGATGCTGCCAGCGACATGACCCTTGAGGCGAAATACCGCCAGGGCCAGGAAGAAGAATACGATTGGAATCAATGCCGCCAGCGCCGACCAGCCGAGGCTGCCGAGTGGGGTGTAGAGCTGTTGCCAGGTTTGCATGGTGGGGTGGCCCCTAATTGTTGTTGGAGTGCCTGGGTGTAAACGCTAAGGCGATTGGCAGGCCTTGTGACGTTTACCGAAATAAATTGGTAATACCAATTTACAAAACTGCCCGGTCAGAGTAAAAGGACGGCTGTTGTCTGTCAATTTGTCGCATTACGACTTTGGTCTAAGGCGGGTATGCCGCGCCGTTCTTGTGAGGCTTTTGCCGGCTGGTTAGGTTGGGCGGCAGCGATGAGTCACGCCGCTTAAGCGCGAGCTAAACGCGGCGCTATGCAGTTAGGGGGAGTTATGGGCTTTGGTCAGGTGCAGTCGCGCCGTTTGTCGGATGAGATCGTCAGCCAGCTCGAAGCGCTGATTCTTGAGGGCTCGCTGCAGGCCGGTGAGCGCTTGCCGGCGGAGCGGGTGTTGGCGGAGCGCTTCGGCGTGTCGCGACCGTCGCTGCGTGAGGCAATTCAGAAATTGGTCGCCAAAGGCTTGCTGGTCAGTCGTCAGGGCGGTGGTAATTACGTGGCCGAGGGGTTGGGCGCGACCTTCAGCGATCCCTTGCTGCATCTGCTGGAAAGCAGTCCCGAAGCGCAGCGCGACCTGCTGGAGTTCCGCCATACCCTGGAGGGCAGTTGCGCCTTTTATGCCGCGCAGCGCGCCACTGAGTTGGATCGTGAGCGCTTGCGCGAGGCTTTCGAGGAGTTGCAGCAGTGTTATGCGGCGGTCGATAAGGTCACGCGGGCGCAGGAGGGCGCGGCGGATGCACGCTTTCATCTGGCGATTGCCGAGGCCAGTCATAACGCCGTGCTGCTGCACACCATCCGTGCGTTGTTTGATCTGCTCAAACGCAATGTGCTGACCAATATCGGTGGCATGTAC
Organism: Pseudomonadaceae bacterium; assembly: GCA_019747155.1. Taxonomy (GTDB): domain Bacteria; phylum Pseudomonadota; class Gammaproteobacteria; order Pseudomonadales; family Pseudomonadaceae; genus Aquipseudomonas. Next base: position 124 of record JAIERD010000447.1, on the reverse strand, counting down.
GCCCAGCGCAGCGAAACCCGCGAGATGCTGATGCAGCAGCACGGCGAGCTATACGCGGCGATTATGGGCGGTCAGGCGGAGTTGGCGCGGCAGGTGTCGAATCGGCATATCGACTATGTGCAGG
>JAIERD010000413.1 GCA_019747155.1 Pseudomonadaceae bacterium | reverse complement strand
TTTTCCGGACATAACACCCTATCCATTGAAGGTCTTGGCGGGCAAAAAACAAGCCGCGGATTATACCCGTGAAACGGCCTTATGCGCCAGTTGTAGTTGGGGCTATTACTGGCGAGTTGCGGCTTAGTAGGTCGCGTAACTGATCTTTATCTTCAGTGCTGAGTTCGCCTTCGCGCGCTTTGCGCAGCAGGCGCTCAAGGCTGTGTTCGCGCTGGCGGGCTGCAAGACTAGTTATAGTGTCGAAAAACTGTTGTTCAAGGTTATCGGCTGAAATCAGCCATTCCTTTTCCGCCAGTGCGCGCAACAGGCGGCCCTGGTCGGTGCCATGCCAGCGGGCAATCAGCTGCAGGCTGCGCAATTTTGGGTTCTTTTGCAGCGCTTCGAGCAGGGCGACCAGCAATTGTGCGTAGGTGTCGTCTTCGGCGGCGAAGTGGCTGGCATCTTCGACTTTCTGCGCCAGTTGTGGGTGGTGCAGCAGGGTGCGCAGGGCGGTCAGGGTCGGTGATTCGACGTTAACGGCTTTGCGCGGTCCGCGCGGAGCGTCGTCATTGCCGCCCTTTTTCCAGTTTTTGTCCTTGCTCCAGGCTTTGCCTTCGGTTTTTTTCCAGCTGTTTTGCTGGCCGTAACCGCTGGCGGCCGGCGCTTCGATGTAATCGGCGTAGTCGGCGATATCGGCCATGTCGCCGTAATCGGGCGGTGCGTCGTAATTGATCTGTGGTGGGTAGTCGACGGGCGCTGGTGGTGCTGGGTTGTGGCTGATCGGGTCGCTGTTATTGCTGTTTAGTCCGGTGATTTCGCTCAGGCGTTGGCGCATCAAAGTGCGCAGATTGGCGCCTGGGACTTTGTCGATCAGCGGGGCGGCCAGGGTGGCGAGGTGCGCCTTGCCTTCCATTGAGCGCGGGTCGGCCTCTTGGCAAAGCTGCTGGAAAAAGTAATCGGCCAGTGGTTGGGCTTGCTGATTGATGCGCGCCCGAAACGCTTCGGTGCCTTCGCTGCGCACCAGGGTGTCGGGGTCTTCGCCTTCAGGCAAAAACAAAAAGCGTGCGCGGCGGCCGTCTTGCAGGCTCGACAGGGTGGCTTCCAGTGCGCGCCAGGCAGCTTTGCGGCCGGCTTGGTCGCCGTCGAAGCAAAACAATACGCTGGGCACAATGCGAAACAGGCGCTTGAGGTGTTCTTCGCTGGTGGCGGTGCCGAGCGTGGCCACGGCGTTGCGCAGGCCTTGTTGGGCTAGGGCGATGACGTCCATGTAGCCTTCGACAACCATGATTTCGTCAAGGTTGCGATTGCTCTGGCGGGCCTCATAAAGACCATAAAGCTCTTGGCCTTTATGGAATACCGAGGTTTCCGGTGAGTTCAGGTATTTCGGCTTGTCGTCGCCCAGCACGCGACCGCCAAAGGCGATGACGCGGCCGCGACTGTCGCGAATCGGGAAGATCACCCGGTCGCGAAAGCGGTCGTAGCGCTTAACTTTCTCGGGGTTGTCGGCGTTTTCCACCAGCAGGCCGGCGTCGATCAGGTTCTTTTGCGCCAGTGTATCGCCGCTCAGGTGTTTGGCTAGGTTGTCCCAGCCAGGTGGGGCGAAGCCTAGGCTGAAGTCGCGGGCGATCTCGCCCGACAGGCCGCGGCCCTTGAGGTAGTCGACGGCGGCTTTGCGGGTTGGGTGGCTTTTCAGGGCTTGGCGATAAAACTCGCTGGCGGCGGTCAGTAGTGCGTAGATCGGCGAGTCGCTGGGTTGGCGCGGCGCTTGTGGGCGGCCGCCTTCCTCGCGAGGAACTTCCATGCCGGCGCGTTTGGCCAGTTCTTCCACGGCCTGGATAAAGTCCAGGTGGTCGTGGTCCATGATAAAGCCCAGGGCATTGCCGCCTGCGCCACAGCCGAAGCAGTAATAAAACTGTTTGTCCGGACTGACGCTAAAAGAGGGGGTTTTTTCTTTGTGAAATGGGCAGCGGGCGCTGTGATTTTTGCCGGTTTTTTTTAAGCTGATGCGCGAACTCACCACGTCGACAATGTCGGTGCGGTTGAGGAGGTCGTCGATAAAGGATTGTGGAATCAGGCCGGCCATAAGGTTCAGGTTACTGCTTGCAGGTGATTGCTGGGCGGGCGCTGGAAAACAAAAAAACTCCGGCAATTCGCAGTTTAGCGAAGCGGAGTGGGGTGTAACACTGCGGTAGTGTCCAGCCGAAGCCGGGCATTACCGCAGTAGCGTTAGCGGCGTAGCAGTGAACTCAGTACAGACGTTCGTGACGGCGCTGTTCGCGCTGCACTTTCTTCGCGTGACGCTTAACTGCCGCGGCAGCTTTACGCTTGCGCTCGGAAGTTGGTTTCTCGTAGAACTCACGGCTACGAACTTCGGCCATAACGCCGGCTTTTTCGCAGGTACGCTTGAAACGACGCAGAGCTACGTCGAAGGGTTCATTCTCTTTAACTTTGACGGCTGGCATCGAGGGCTTACCTTCACTATTTACCGGTGGTGAACGCTCTCCTGGCAGTAAGCACTGGAGAACGCGGTTTTTAAGGGCTGCGGATGGTAACCCCTCGGCGTTAGGAATGCAAAGCCTCTGATCGAAAAGCGCTGGTCGGTGCGCTGGGCGGCGCTTATTATGCGCGCCTGCAAATTTGCCCATCAGATAAGGCGCAAACCCATGCTAGTGCTGGGCTTAGAGACTTCCTGCGATGAAACCGGCGTAGCCCTATACGACAGCGAGCGTGGCTTGCTGGCGGATGCGTTATTTAGTCAGATCGATTTACACCGTGCTTACGGTGGCGTGGTGCCCGAGCTGGCCTCGCGCGATCACGTTAAGCGCATGCTGCCGTTGATCCGCGAGGTGCTGAGCGAGGCGCAGTGCACCGCCAAGCAGATCGATGCCATCGCCTATACCGCAGGCCCCGGCTTGGTCGGTGCCTTGCTGGTTGGCGCCTCCTGTGCCCAGGCACTGGCGTTTGCCTGGGATATCCCGGCGCTCGGCGTGCATCACATGGAGGGGCATTTGCTGGCGCCGATGCTCGAAGAGCAGCCGCCGCAGTTTCCGTTTGTGGCCTTGCTGGTTTCCGGCGGCCATACCCAATTGGTGCGCGTCGATGGCATTGGTCGCTACCAGTTGCTTGGTGAGTCGCTGGATGATGCGGCCGGTGAGGCCTTTGACAAGACCGCGAAAATGCTCGGTTTGGTCTATCCCGGTGGCCCGGAGATCGCCCGTTTAGCCGAGCAGGGTCAGCCGAATCGCTTTGTGTTCCCGCGGCCGATGACCACCCGACCGGGTTTGGAGTTCAGCTTTAGTGGGCTGAAGACATTTACCTTGAATACCTGGCAACAAGCGCAGAAAGGCGATGCTAGCGATGAGCAGACCCGCAGCGATATTTGCCTGGCCTTCCAGCAGGCGGTGGTCGATACGCTGACCATCAAGTGCCGGCGCGCGCTGAAACTCACCGGTTTAAAGAATTTGGTGATTGCTGGCGGGGTGAGTGCCAACACGGCGCTGCGTCAAGGCTTGGAGAAAATGCTCGGCGAGTTCAATGGCCAGGTGTTCTATGCGCGGCCGCGCTTTTGCACCGATAACGGCGCGATGATCGCCTATGCCGGCTGTCAGCGCTTGTTGGCCGGGCAGCACGATGGCCCGGCGATTGGCGTGCAGGCGCGCTGGCCGATGGAGCAATTATTGCCGTTGTGAGGCGGATTCAATTCGAACGGTTAACAGGCCGTTGAAAACGTAGCGAGCGAAGGTCAGTGCGACGGCCGCTCCTGCGGGCTAGCTGCATTTCCCACATCCATGTGGGTCACAAGGCGAAATCGGCTGCAACGCAGCGAAGCGAAGTAACAGCCAAAGGCTGGCCCAAAGGGCGAGCGGAGCGAGTAAAAAGCGCAGTTTACGTGTTGTAAATGAGCATTTGATTCGCTTCGCTCACCCCTTCGGGGCCGCGCTAAAGCGCGTTCAGCCTATCGGCTGTGAGGCCGATTTCAACGCCGCATGGCCGAGCGCAGTAGTTTTTCAGCGGCCTGTTAGAATTGCCGTTCGCGCCCGGCGAATAGGTCGCGTAAATTGCTCCGATGTCGCCACACCACCAGGCCGCACAGGGCGCTCATTGGCAGTAAGGCACCGGGTTGTTGCCAAGCCAGCAGGGGCAGCGTCAGCGGAGTGGCAATCAGGGCGGCGAGCGAGCTGATACGGGTCAGTTTGAAGCTGAGTAGCCACGCCGCGACAGCCAATAAGGCCGCAGGCGGGTAGAGTCCGAGCAACATGCCGGCGGCGGTCGCGACGCCTTTACCGCCGTGAAAGCGAAAGTACAGCGGGTACATATGCCCGATCACCGCGGCTAAACCTATCCAGGCTTGTTGTTGGATATTGAACTGCCAGGCGGCAGCCAGCAGTACCGGTAGCAGGCCTTTGAGCAGGTCGCCGAACAGGGTGAGGATGGCGAGTTTTTTCCCGGCGACGCGCAGCATGTTAGTCGCGCCGGGGTTGCCGGAGCCGCTGTCACGCGGGTCTGGACCGCCGGCCAAACGGCTGAGCAGGATGGCGAAGGACAGTGAGCCAAGCAGATAGGCGAGGATCGCCAGTAGCCAAAACATGGTTTCCATTCCGGGGCGGTTGAGCCTCGATTCTAACGGCGCATTGCGTCCTTGTCCTGTGCAGTGGCGCAGGTGCACCGGCAAACTGTTGCGCTGACTGTGGGTCGCGCTGGAGAAGCGAGTTTGGACAGAGTGTTTATTGAAGGCTTAGAGGTCGATACGGTGATCGGTGCCTACGACTGGGAGCGGGAAATTCGCCAATGCCTGCGGCTCGACCTGAGCTTTGGTTGGGATAATTGCCCGGCCGCCGCCACCGATGATTTGACTAAGGCACTGGACTACGCACAGGTGTCGGCGCGGATTCAGGCCTTTGCCAGTGAGTCGACGTTTATCTTGGTTGAGACCTTTGCCGAGCGTCTGGCCGCGCTGCTAATGAGTGAATTTCAAATCCCCTGGCTGCGACTCAAATTGACCAAGCCAGGCGCCGTGTCTGCGGCCACCGGTGTGGGCGTGGAGATTGAGCGCGGATGTCTCTGACACAGGTGTTTCTAGGCCTCGGTAGCAATATCGAGCGCGAGGTGAACCTGTGCGCGGGGCTGGATGCGCTGGCCGAGTTGCTCGGGCCGCTGGAGTGCTCGCCGGTATTCGAAAGCCTGCCGGTGGGGATCAACAGCGGGCGGTTTTTCAATCTGGTGGTGTCGGCCCATACCGACTTGCCCTTGGCCGAGCTGGACCGCCGCTTGAAGTGTATCGAGGCTGACAACGGTCGCTATGCGCCTGGGCGCAAGGGGCTGCCATTGGATATCGATGTGCTGCTGTATGGCCAGCAAGTCGGTAACTTTGATGGCTTGATCTTGCCGCGTGGCGAGATACTTAAAAACGCCTTCGTGCTCTGGCCGCTGGCGCTGCACGCACCGCAACTGCTGCATCCGGGCGTGCAGCGCAGCTTCGCCGAGCTCTGGCAAGCTGCGCAGATTGACCAGCAACTGTGGCCGGTGGTATTCGTCTGGCGGGGCCAGCAACTGACCCCGGCGTCGCTGCTGGACGCGTTTAAACCAGCCGGTTAAACCACTCAGCGAGTTGGCCGCGCGGCTGTGGCTCAGGCCGTGTGTTTGTTGCGCAACTCGCCCGCGAAATGCCGTGCCTGCTCGCCAATGCTTTCAATCGCCAGGCGTGCGCGAACAATCAATAGCCCCACGTGCAGATCAAACAACACCCACGGCACCAAGTTGAAAGGCACGCCCTCAGTGGCCTTGGCTTCGATCAGGTGCATCATCACTTTGTGCGTTTGGCGGTCGTAGCGTGGGTGGCTGCGGTTGCCGGCTTGCTCGCGGGCTTGGGCCCAAAGTTCTACGACCTGGGTGTCGGTCAGACCAGAAGAGATGGCCAGGATGTGTAAGTTACGGGGTGCACGCATGATATTTCTCCTTGCCTCTTGGAGTGTCGAGGCGATGGGAGAAGGTTATGGGCTGGCGCTGCCGGCGGCCATCACCCGCAAGGGGTGGGCAGGGGTGGGT
>JAIERD010000005.1 GCA_019747155.1 Pseudomonadaceae bacterium | reverse complement strand
GCGCCACCGGCAATAGATCAAACAACCGCACACCCACAATCAGCCAGCCGAACGCCAGCAAGGTGAAGGCAAAACTAAAGGGCGTCGGGTCAAAGCCAAACAACATCCAGCCAAAGCCGACATAGCTTAAATTGGCCGCCCAAGGCACCGCAGTCACCACCACAAAGGCCAGGTAGTGGCTGCGATAAAGGCCCTGGCTGTGCAGCGCCGCGCGCAGCACCACCACCAGGCAGAACAACATAAACAGGTAGACATAAGCGGCGGCGGCAAAAAACAACGGGCCATGCACATAGCGTATCGGCGCACCAACTTCAGCGGCGATCGGCGCGCTGCCGGCCGCGTAAAACCACCCATGCCAAGGGTTGCTCAGCGCCAGTAACCAGGTCAGCAGCGGCATCACCGCCAAGCCAAAAACATAACGCCGCGGCAAGGGCTGCCGCTCACTGTTGACGTACTGCCAGAGAAAGATGGCCCAGAACGTCGGCACGCCAATAATCCCCGGCCAGGCCATCCGGGCCCAAAACATCTTGCCACTGGCGTCCTGCGTCGCCAGCTCCAGCCCGGCCACTAACAGCCACCAGAGAATGCCCAGGTGCATGACGAAAAAGCTGTTACGCCCGGGGAAATAGCGCTGGCGCAAAATCCAGCGCGACAACCAGAGCACACCCAGCCACACCAGCGAGGTCAGCAACACCGGCGCCGACAGGCTCCAGCCTGCGCTAAAGCTAGTCATCGACGGCACACCAGCGCCGTCGTTGGCCGCTGCCCTGACGCTACCGACTGATTACAGATTGATCTAGACACAGGCCATCCTGACCGAAAAGCACTTAACTGAGCAGCGTAAACCGCTGCCGTTACCGTTTGACCATAGCTCAAGACCTGGCCGGTGCCGCCCGCAGCAGGCTCAGCGCCATCAGCACCAACAGGCCGACCCCCAGCAACAGTACCGCCCACAGTCCCAGACGTTTCCAGTCGGGGCCACTCACCGCAGCCGGCCCGGCAACCGCCTCTAGTGGCGTCGAGACGGCGGTGGCGACTGTCGCCACCCCCAGCGTACTCAAGCGCGCCGGTTCATAACCTGGAATCAAGGTGCTCAGTGGCAAATTGACCGCCTTGGCGCCGGTATTACCGAGCGCCAAGGTATAGGGCGGCGTGCCGCGGGCGAGGAACACCAACTCGGTGGCGCGCAGGCCAACTTGCAGCTGCGGCGCCTCGGTGCCCAAGCCACCGCCGCGCTGATCGACCACTAACTTGAGTTGCTGCACCGGCGCGCCGTACAACTCGATCTGTTCCTGCAGCGATTCCTTACCTCCCTGCGGCAGCCGATACAGCAGGCTGCGGCTGAGCAATTGCCATTGCACTTTGCCATCGCGCCGACCATAGAGCTGCACCGGCGCCAGGGTATTGGCCTGCGGCAAAGCGATTTTGATCCGCTCCAGTGGCAACGCCAACGGCAAATCCCAGGTGTATTCACCGGCCTTGACGCTGCTCGGCGCCATGGCCGCCGACCAAGCCATAGGGGCCGGCAGCGTGTCGCTGGCACTGCTGAACAACTCAGCCGCGGTCAGCGCCGGGGCTTGTTGCGGCGCCAGCCAGAGCAGGCGTAAATAACGCGCACGCTCGCCGGGCAAGCTGATGCTGCGTTGCTCCAACTGCTCATCGGCAAACGACAAGCGGGCAATCTGCCCCTCGCCCCAGCTTTGCCAATGCTGCAGATCGTCACTGGCCTCGATGGAGAAGCGCTGAAAGCCCTCGGCATCACCGCTCCAATTGAGCTGTAACTTTTCCAGTGGCGCGTCTATCGCGCTGGCATCCAGCAGCCAGCCGCGCAGTTGCTCCTCGCCCGGCGCGGTGCCGGCGGGCGCCGTCACCTCGACCAAGGTACCGCTGCTGCTGCGTTGCACGCGAATGCCCGAGGCATCGAGCGGGGCGTCTTTAGGGCCGCGCAAGGGGAACCATTTAACTGCAGTCTGCTGGATATTTTCCCGCTGCGAAGCACGCCCCAACGTCAGCGCATAGGCTTGGGCCTGCCCCTCGGCGTTAAACACCCGGGCATCACGCAAGTCGGCAAACTGCGCGGCAAGGTGCAGCGCCATCGGCAATTCCAGCCGGTACCAAGGCCCCTCGCCGCTAAGGGTCAGCGGCGCCTGGGTACGAAAATCTGCCGGCAGATCCTGCGCCAGCGTAACGGGCGCCAGCAGACTGACTGCCAGACCCAGAGCGACGCGCAACCGCGCCGCCAAACCCTGCTTACTCATAATTTGACCTGCTCTAATTCGGGCTCCGCCCGCCGTGGCGGTAACGGAGCAAAATAGCCGACGATCAGCAGCAACACGCCGACCCCGATAAAGGAAACGATGCGAGCCAGGCCGCCCTGATTGCCCAGTTCAATAAAGAACAGTTTGGCCACCACCAGCGCAATCAATCCCGCGCCGATTAGCCACAGTTCACGCCGGCCACGCAAGTGACCGACGATCATCAGCGGCAAGGCGATCAGCGTCCAGACAATCGACAACCCGGCCTGCACCAGCATCGAGTCGAGCAACACCAGCAGCTCATAAGGCACCGCGCCCCAATGATGGGCGCCGCGAAACACCGCCGCGGTAAACAAGGCAAACAGCGATATCCCGGCCACTGCCTGCGCCAGCCAATCGACGCGCTGGCCAGTCCAACCGAACTGCGGCAACCCGCTACGCAACCACTGGCAGGTGCCGAACAAGGCGAACAACAAGCCCATTTCCAGGGGATTAATCAGCGGCAAATAGGGCAGCGGTTCGGCGGCGCCATCGCTGGCGATATTCGCCAGCCAGAACCAACCGAGCATCAGCACGGCCAGCGGTGCCGCCGCCCAGAGCCGGTACTCGCGCGGGTAACCGCTCAGCGGCCAAGGCAGTCGATCCAGAGTCGCCGACGTCTGCGCCATGAGTATGGGAGCCTTCAGCGGCTGAGCCATCAGCCATAGATAGGCGCTTGGCAGCAGCGCCCAGCCCAACCAGCGCCAGGCGTTGTAGTGCTCGGCCAGCAGCGCCAGCAGATAACGCAGCTCCAGCGCCAGCAGGCCAAGCAACAACCAGCAGCCGAGCACGTGCATGGCGCTCAGGGCGTTCTTGGGTAGTAGGGTCGGCAATTTGCGCAGCACGCCAAAATGCACAGCAAACAGCAGCAGCCAGGCGAGCCAGGCAAAGTTCGCCGCCGGATGCCACTCGCCGGTCCAGGCCAGGGCCAGCAGCAGTCCGGCAGTCGGGATTAGCAAGGTCGCCAGACGCGCCAGCGCACGCCAATCGCTACGCAACGCCCAGAGCGCCGACAAGCCGACAGTGACGGCCGCCGCCAACAGCAACAAGCTGGTTTGCAGGGCTGCCGGGGCGAAGCGCAACACTTCGCTGCTCCAGGCCAACGTCCACCAACCTGCGCCCCAGACCAGCAGCAATTGCGACAAACGCTCCAGGCTCAAACGGCCCAAGTCACCGGCGGCCTCGCGGCGCACCACCTGGTGCAAGCGCCAAGCGCCAACCAGCGCCGCCACACCCAGCACCAGCGGCGTCCAGAAGCCGGCATGGCCCAGCGGGCGCAAGCCTTCGCTGGGCAGCGGCCCGAGCAGCAACGGACTGGCCAGCAGAAAGGCCGCACCGCCAACCACTTGCAACAGCAAGCCGAAGACAAAACTGGCGCGCTGCTGCAGGTGCAAGCTCAGCCAGATAATCAGCAAACCGCTGCCCGCCCAGACCGCACTGGCCGTCTGCCAAGGCAACACGAACAACACCGCCAGATTGATAAACACCAGGCCGACCAGCAACACCAAGGACAGGCCGCGCAGCAATCGCGCATCACTGCGCACCAGTTGATCGCGCGCCGCGAGCAGCATGCCGCCAATCAGCGCCAAGCCAATCAAGGACGCCGTCATCAGCCCGCGCCAGCCAGCGCTGAACACTCCTGCGCCGGAGCCCGTCGAGCCCTCCAATTGCGCCAGGAACACCACACCACCCAGCAGCTGCACGGCGAATGCAGTGAACAGGAAGCTGCGCTCCTGCAAGCGCAGGCCAGCAAACAGGGTCGCCAGGCCGGCCAGCGCCCAGATGATGGCGGTTGCTTCTGCGCCGAAGCACAGTGGCGCGATCAGGTAGAGGGCCGATAGACCCGTGCAGGCCAATACCGGCAAGAGCCGGCGCTCCCAAGCAGCCGTGGTCCCCGCTGGCGCCTGGCGCAACTGCCAGTAGCTGAACAGCAGGCTGCCGAGCATTAAGGCGCCCAACGGCGGCCCGGCCAGCAGGCTCTCCTGGCCATGGCTCAGCTCGGTGAGGAAGGCGAATACCGCAGCGGTTTGTAGCAACAAGGCAAAGATCCGCGCCAAAGGCCGCCGCTGATGCAGACCCAGCCAGTAGATACCCGCGCCCTCCACCGCCCAAGCGGCGGAGGTCCAGCCCGCGTTCAGGCCGAGCGGAATGGCCAAGGTGCCGAACACCACGCCCAAGGCGATGCAGGTCTCCACCAACAGCAAGGCACGATCACCAGTACGCCCAGCCAACAGCCGTGCCAGCCCCATGTAGAACAACCCAAGGGCCAGCGCGCTAAAGGCCGCGGCAAATTCCAGGTGCTGAATGACCGCGTACTGCAAAGCAAAACCAATCAACGGTGGGCCAAACAGAACGGTGCCATCGACGTAATCGCCCTGGCGTGCCGACCAGCGCAGCAACTCGTCACGCTCAGCGGGCGCGGCCGCCGCTTCGCGCAGCTTGCGCCGGGCGAACAACAAGCCGATGCCGACATACATCAAGAAGAACAACACCAGGAACGGCTCGGTGCTCCACAGCAACTCTGGCTTGTAGGAGCGCAGACCCCAGGCGAAGCCGATGCCGAAGGTGCCGAGAAAACCAATCAGATTGAGCAAGCGCCAGGCCTTGAACCAGGCGATGGCGAAGATTCCGGTATTCAGCAAGATAAAGTAGCTAAACAGCGCCACATGGTTGCCGGCACCGGTGGAGGTCAGAATCGGCGCGGCAAAACCACCCAATGCCGCCGCTGCCGCCAGGCCCAAAGCATCCTGCGCCACCGCGAGAATCGCCGAACAGAGGGTGATCACCACCAGCAGACTCAGCGCCTCAGTCGACGACAACAGCGGATGCAAACGCATCGCCGCAAACACCGTCAGGTACAGCACCGCGATGCCAGTACCTTGCAGCATCAGGCCGTAGTTGGCATTGCGCAGGCGCAGCCACCAGCCCAGCCCAAGCAGTGCCACCGCCGTGGCCGCCACGCCGGCGTAACGCACCTGCACCGGCACCACCATGCCTTCGGTGGCGTAGCGCAGCAAAAACGCCAAACCGAGAAACAGCAACACCACACCGACCCGCAGCACGGTATTGCCGCCAAACAGCCAAGCCTGAGCTCGGTCAATCGCCCGCTCAAGACCCGAGGGTTCACGCGGTTTTGCTGGCTGCGGAACGGGAACCTGACGCACAACTGCTGCGGGTAACGGCCGGGAAACCACGCTCGGCGGTAACTCCCAGACCAGCTCGTTGTCAGCCGCTGCGGCATTGACCTGCGGCTGCAGTTCAGGCAACTCCCAGACCAGACCATCATCGACTTCAGCGGCGACGCTAGCCGCTGCGGCCGCCTTGACCTCAGCCGGCGCTGTTGGGGCAGGCGCAGAACCAAGGCCCGACTCGACCTTAAGCAAGCGCTGATGAATGGCCGACGTGCCCTGCTCGAAGCGCTCGGCAAAGGCCTGCAGCTCCTTGCGCAAGACGCTGTTCTGCCACTCGAGCCCGTGCACCTTGATGGCCTGGCCGATGGCCAAGCCAATCAGCCCGCCAAAAATTGCGCCGCTGAGCGACTCGTCGGACGCGGCGCCAAGCACCAAGCCTGCCAGCATGAAGATCCATTGCATGCGTTGAGTTCCAAAATCAATGATTGAGAGAAACACCGTAACCGCTCCATAAACCCCACCTTCAAATGATCCAAGTACGGTCTGATGCTGTGCTCCCGATTTCTTTCTG
>JAIERD010000429.1 GCA_019747155.1 Pseudomonadaceae bacterium | reverse complement strand
ACGCTGAAGCAAACAAGCCGGCCGCAGATGCCGGCTTGTTTGCTTAACAGCGCTTACCGATAATAAGCGCCTCACTCCCCGCCCGATTCACTGGTGCGGCACTGCTTCTGAGCCCAGGTACATGAGCAAAACCACATGACCGAACTCGCCCTGATTCTGGTTAGCTCTATATTGGTCAACAACTTCGTGCTGGTGCAGTTTCTTGGTCTGTGCCCTTTCATGGGGGTATCCAAGCGCATTGAAACGGCGATTGGTCTGTCGTTGGCTACCACCTTTGTGCTGACCTTGGCGGCGATGAGCTGCTATTTGATCCAGCAGTACGTGTTGAAGCCGTTGGATCTGGAGTTTCTGCGCACCATCAGTTTTATTCTGGTGATTGCCGTAGTGGTGCAGTTCACCGAGATGGTGGTGCATAAAACCAGCCCGTTGCTGTACCGGGTGCTGGGGATTTTTCTGCCGCTGATCACCACCAACTGCATCGTCCTTGGCGTGGCGCTGCTAAATGCCAACAAGGGCGAGTTCACCTTTATCACCGCCACTGCCAATGGCTTCGCCGCAGGCCTGGGATTCTCCTTGGTCTTGGTGCTGTTTGCCGCCATGCGCGAACGCATCGCTATCGCCGATGTGCCACTGCCATTTCGCGGCGCAGCGATCGGCATGATTACCGCCGGCTTGATGTCACTGGCCTTTATGGGCTTTGCCGGGCTGATCAAGTTGTGAACCACCAATGCTGATGCGAGCCCGTCAACCATGAGCATGGTCCTTAGCGCCGTGCTGGCGCTGCTCGCCCTGTGCTTGGTCTGCGGTGCGATTTTGGGCTATGCCGCAGTGCGCTTTAGGGTTGAAGGTGATCCGCTGGCCGAGCAAATCAACGCCTTGCTGCCACAAACCCAATGCGGCCAATGCGGCTATCCGGGCTGCAAACCCTATTCCGAGGCGATTGCCGGCGGCGAGTCAATCAACAAGTGCCCACCCGGCGGTGAAGCCACCATTCAGGCGCTGGCGGACTTGCTCGATGTCGAAGCCTTGCCCCTGGATGCCGTCGAAGGTGAAAAACCGCTGATGGTGGCCTTTATTCGCGAAGCCGAATGCATCGGTTGCACCAAGTGCATTCAGGCCTGTCCGGTGGATGCGATTCTCGGCGCGGCCAAGCAGATGCACACGGTGATTGCCTCCGAATGCACCGGCTGCGATCTGTGCGTCGAGCCTTGCCCGGTCGACTGCATCGACATGCTGCCGGTCGGCGGTAGCCTGCAAAGCTGGCACTGGTCACAACCATTAGCGCCCGGCCAACTGATCGCCACTGACCGCGAGCACAACCCATGAGCCGCTTACCACTAGGGGAAATGCCCGGCGGCATTCACCCGGCCGAGCATAAGAGCCAGTCCAACGGCACGCCGATTCAGCCGGCGCCGCTGCCAAAACGGCTGATCTTGCCGCTGAACCAGCATATAGGCGCCCCCGCCGAGCCCTGCGTGGCGGTCGGTGAGCGAGTGCTCAAGGGCCAGTTGATTGCCGCCGCCAATGGCACGATCAGCGTGCCGGTGCATGCGCCAACCTCGGGCACCGTCAGCTTTATCGGCCCGCAACCCTACCCGCATGTCTCGGGGTTGCTGAGCGAGGCCATAGTGATCGACAGCGATGGCCTGGAGCAGTGGATTGAACTGTCGCCCCGGGCCGACTACCGCAGCCTTGCGCCGGCCGAGTTGCTGGCGATTATTCGCGCCGCCGGCATCAATGGCTTGGGCGGCGCGGGTTTTCCGACCGCAGTAAAGCTCAGCGCCCGCTCGGCGCAAAAGATTCACACGCTGATTATCAACGGTACCGAATGTGAACCCTACATCACGGCCGACGACCGCCTGATGCGTGAGCGGGCGACGCAACTGATCGGCGGTATCGAGATACTGGCGCAGCTGATTGAGCCGGCAGATGTGCTGATCGGCATTGAAGACAACAAACCCGAAGCCATCGCCGCCGTGCAGGCCGCCATAGGCGAGCGGCCCTTCGGCCTCAAGGTGCTGCCGACCCAGTACCCCTCAGGTGGCGAAAAGCAGCTGATCCAACTACTCACCGGCGCAGAAGTACCCAGCGGCGGGCTGCCGGCGGACATCGGCATGCTCTGCCTGAACGTCGGCACTGTGGTGGCCATCCATGCTGCGGTGCTTGAAGGCCGGCCGTTAATCTCGCGGATCACCACACTGACCGGCGCTGCCCTGAGCCGGCCGATGAATGTCGAGGCGCTGATCGGCACGCCGGTGGGCGAGTTGCTGGCATTCGCCGGCTTGCAAGAGGCTCAACTCGATCGCCTGCTGCTAGGCGGGCCGATGATGGGCTTTAGCCTGCCAAGCCTCGAAGTCCCGCTGATCAAGACCAGCAACTGCCTGCTGGCCAGCACCGCGACCGAGTTGCCGCCAGCGCCGCCCGCCATGCCGTGCATCAGATGCGGCGACTGCGCCGAGGTCTGTCCGGCCAGCCTGCTGCCACAACAACTGCATTTTTTTGCCCTCGGCCAGCAGCACGAACAGCTCAAAGCCCATCATCTGTTCGACTGTATCGAGTGCGGCGCCTGCGCCTATGTGTGCCCCTCAAGCATTCCGCTGGTGCAGTACTACCGCGCCGCCAAGGCCGATATCCGCGAGTTGGAAAACAAGCAACTGAAAGCCGAACAGTCGCGGCAACGTTTTGAGCAGCGCCAGGAACGCTTGCGCTGCGAGCAAGAACAGAAAGACGCCGAACGCCAAGCGCGCACCGAGAAAGCCGCCCGCGCCAGGGCCGCCTTGGCTGCCAATCAAACCGCCACCGAGCCCGGCGCCGCAGGCGCAGCACCGGCGGGCCTCAGTGATGAGCAGAAGAAGCTCAAGATCGCCGCCAGCATGGCCCAGGTCACCCTGAAAAAAGCCGAGAAACAACTGGCCCTCTATACCGACAAAGGCGGCGATACCGGCGAGTTGCAAGCCCAGGTGGAACAACTGCGCGGCGCCGCACTGCTGGCACAAAGCGCCTTAGACGCCGCCTTGGCCACGACAAGTCCAGCAGCCCCGAGCGCACCAGTCGCCGACGCCGAACAAGCGCTGAAAAAAGCCAAGATCGGCGTCGCCATGCTGCGGGCACAAGTGCGCAAGCTCGAACAGCTCGAAGCACCCAGTGCCGAGCAAGCCAGCCAACTGCAAGGCTTACGCAGCCAGTTAGCGGCAGCCGAGCAAGAACTCGAAGGCCTGCCAAACCAGTTGCCCGCCAGCGGCGAACCGGCACCCGCCAGCCCGGCCATGCAAGCACTCAAACAGGCCAAAATCGCCTTGGCGATGCGCCGGGCCGAGCTGAAAAAAGCCGAGCAAGCCGGCGCCGATGCGACCGAGCTGCCACCATTGCGCGCCGCCCTGGCCGCCGCCGAACAAGCCCTACATGCCGCTGAAGATGCCTGCGGCAAGCCGGCGCCGAACTTACAACGACTGGATAAACGCCCGATTGACGAGGCCACCCGCACCCTGAAAACCGAACTCGCCTTGGCCCGCGCCGACTTGCATAAATTGGAGCGTAATGAGAGCAGCGCTGCCCAAGCACTTAGTGTCGCTCGCGAGCGCCTGCAGGCAGCTGAACAGAAATTACAGCAACACACAGAGACGTAGGCTGTACTCGCCGCAGGCAGTACGCCACTGATAAGGGCGGCTGGCACAATGAACGACCTACACGCGAGTGACTGGTGGACTGTTCGCTGCGCTCCTGAGTCCACCCTACGTCCGCTCGACGCTTGCCTAATGCTCTACATTTTCCCGGCGTATTGACTAACGCAGGGCAAGCGACAAAACACATTCATCCCGGAGCGCCAATGGCCCTGCCCCGCATCACTTCACCGCACACCACCGGCAACAACCGCACCCAACAGGTGATGCTGCAGGTGCTGCTGGCCACGCTGCCCGGCGTGCTGGCGCTGACCTGGCTGTTCGGTATCGGCACCCTGGTCAACCTGCTCTGGGCCGGCCTCTTGGCGCTGGGATTTGAGGCGGCGATCCTGGCCATCCGGCAACGGCCGATTGGTTTTTACCTGCGCGATGGCAGCGCGATGGTCACCGCTGTGCTGCTGGCACTGGCATTGCCGCCCTACGCGCCCTGGTGGCTGACCCTGGTGGCCGTCGGCTTTGCCATCAGCTTTGGCAAGCAGTTGTATGGCGGCCTCGGGCAAAATCCGTTTAATCCGGCGATGCTCGGCTACGTGGTGGTGCTGATCTCCTTTCCGCTGGAAATGACCCGTTGGCCCGCCCCTCACAGCGTCGGCATGCTCGCTGGCATTGAGCAGATTTTCGGCCTGGCGCAGCTGCCCGACGGCTGGAGTCAGGCCACCGCCCTCGACGCGTTAAAACTCAACAAAAGCCTGACCATCGACGAGTTATGGCTACAGCATCCGGCCTTCGGCAGCCTTGGTGGCAACGCGGTGGAGTGGGTCAATGGCGCCTTCTTGCTCGGCGGCCTGTACCTGCTGCACAAGAAGCTGATCAGCTGGCACGCGCCGCTGGGCATGCTCGGCGCGCTGCTTGTCATGAGCCTGGTGTTCTGGAATGGCAGCGGTTCGGACTCCAACGGCTCGCCACTGTTTCACCTGCTGACCGGCGCCAGCATGCTCGGCGCGTTTTTTATCGTCACCGACCCGGTCTCGGGCGCCACCAGCGACCTAGGGCGCATCATCTTTGGCGTAGGCGTTGGCGTGCTGGTCTACATCATCCGCACCTGGGGCGGCTACCCGGATGGCGTAGCCTTTGCCGTGCTGCTGATGAATCTGGCCGCGCCAACCATCGACTACTACAGCCGCCCACGCACCTACGGCCATAGCAAGGCCGAACGCGGCTTCAAGGTCGGAGAATAAACATGAGCCTGCCGGAAATTAGCCGCTCGATGCTAAAGAACAGCCTGCTGCTCGGCCTGTTTGCCGTGGTCACGGTCGGGTTGGTGGCCGTCACTCAACAGCTCACGGCGCCGCGTATTGTCGCCGCCGAGCGCGCCGCAAAAAGCCAAATCCTCAGTCAACTGTTGCCGGCGGGCAGCTTTGATAACCTGCTGCAAGACAGCCAGGTAACGCTGGCAGCCGATCCGCTGCTGGGCAATCTCAGCAGCAAAACCGCCTACATCGCCCGCCTGAACGGCCAGCCAACGGCGATAATTTTACCGCTCACCGCAGCCGACGGTTACAGCGGCGCCATCCATCTGCTGGTGGCGATCAAGGCCAACGGTCAGCTGGCCGGCGTGCGCGTGCTCAAACACAAAGAAACCCCAGGCCTGGGCGACAAGATCGAGCTGGCCAAAAGTCCTTGGATACACGGCTTTGACGGTAAATCCCTGAGCGACCCAACAGAATCCGGCTGGGCGGTAAAAAAAGATCGCGGCCAGTTTGACCAGTTCGCCGGCGCCACCATCACCCCGCGCGCCGTGGTCAAAGCGGTGCACCAAGCGCTGCAGTATTTTGATGCGCACCAGCGCGAGCTGTTCAACACTGGCAGCACGGCGGTGGAGAACAGCACCGGGAGAAACAGCAATGGCTAGTTATCGCGAAATCGCCATCAATGGCCTATGGCGGAACAATCCGGGCCTGGTGCAGTTGCTCGGCCTCTGCCCGCTGTTGGGGGTCAGCAATTCGATGGTCAACGCGCTGGGCATGGGCATCGCCACCGCGCTGGTGCTGGCCTTCTCCAACGCCGCCGTGGCGCTGATTCGTAATCAGGTCAGCGATGCGGTGCGGTTGCCGGTGTTTGTGATGATTATTGCGGCGCTGACCACCTGCATCGAACTGCTGATGCAGGCCTTCACCTATCAGCTGTACCAAATCCTCGGGATTTTTATTCCGCTGATCACCACCAACTGCATCATCCTCGGCCGCGCCGAAGCCTTTGCCGCGAAGAACAGCGTGGCCAAGGCCAGCTTCGACGGCCTGATGATGGGCGCCGGGTTTGGCTTGGTGTTGCTGGCGCTCGGCACCCTGCGCGAACTGCTCGGTACCGGCATGCTG
>JAIERD010000347.1 GCA_019747155.1 Pseudomonadaceae bacterium | reverse complement strand
AAGTGGCTGCTGCAAAAGCATGCGCCGTTGGCGATCAAGGCCACTGGCGACATCGACCAGTACCTGTGGATGGCGCAAATGCTGCGCAACTGCACCGCCAGCCATTACGCGGTAAACAAGGAGCGCATGTTGCGCCTGTCCGAGTACAGCCGCGATTGCTTGGATGAGCTGCGCGCCGAGACCGGCATCAGCTACGAGGGCCGCACTCTGGGCACCACCCAGCTGTTCCGCACCCAAGCGCAGCTGGACGGCGCGGCCAAAGACATCGCCGTATTGCGAGAGTCCGGCGTGCCCTATGAATTGCTCGACCGCGCCGGTATTGCCCGCGTCGAACCGGCTTTGGCGGCGGTGACCCATAAGCTGGCCGGTGCTCTGCGCCTGCCCAATGACCAAACCGGCGACTGCCAGATGTTCACCACCAAATTGGCGCAAATGGCCGCTGATTTAGGCGTTGAGTTCCGCTTCGGGCAGAACATCGAGCGGCTGGATTTCGCCGGCGACCGCATCAATGGCGTGTATATCGATGGCAAGCTGGAAGTGGCCGATCAGTACGTGCTGGCGCTGGGCAGCTACAGCCCGCAACTGCTCAAGCCGCTGGGCATCAAGGCGCCGGTTTATCCGCTGAAGGGCTACTCGCTGACGGTGCCGATCACCAACCCGGCCATGGCGCCAATGTCGACCATTCTCGATGAGACCTACAAGGTCGCCATCACCCGTTTCGATAACCGCATCCGCGTTGGCGGCATGGCGGAAATCGCCGGTTTCGACCTGTCGCTGAATCCGCGTCGGCGCGAGACTCTGGAGATGATCACCAGTGATCTCTACCCGCAAGGCGGCGACCTGCAACATGCTGAGTTCTGGACCGGCCTGCGTCCGGCCACCCCGGATGGCACACCGATTGTTGGCGCGACCAAGATGCGCAACTTGTTCTTGAACACCGGCCACGGCACCCTTGGCTGGACCATGGCCTGCGGTTCGGGGCGCTTACTGGCAGACTTGATCGCCAATAAACGTCCGCAAATCAGCGCCAGTGGTTTGGATATTTCCCGTTACAGCACCCCAGTCGAGAGCTCAAAACATGCCCATCCAGCGCCTGCACACTAATCAACGCATGAGCCAGGTGGTGGTCCATAACGGCACCGTCTACCTGGCCGGCCAGGTTGGCGAGGACATGACCGCCGGGATTGCTCAGCAGACCCGCGAAACCCTGGCCAGCATCGAGCAGCTGCTGCGTGAAGCCGGCAGCGACAAGACCCAGATTCTCTCGGTGACCATCTATTTGAAGGACATCGAAGCGGATTTTGCCGGCATGAATGAGGTCTGGGACCAGTGGTTGCCACAAGGCACCGCCCCGGCCCGCGCTACTGTTCAGGCACCGCTGTGCGAGCCAGAGATTCTGGTCGAATTGTCGGTGATTGCGGCGCTGAAATAAGCCTGCAGAGGCCGTTAAACCGAGGCTTGGTGATAGCTGCGTAGACCGTGATGTCAGCGTAGGGTGGGCTTTAGCCCACCAAGTCGGTTGTGCTCAAAAGCGCTGGGCTGAAGCCCACCCTACGAAATTGCCATCATTTATTAACCCGATAGAAGCCCATTCCCATGCGTCCCGCCCGCGCGTTAATTGATCTGCAAGCCCTGCGTCACAACTATCAACTCGCTCGCAGCGCCAGTGGCAGTAAGGCCCTGGCGGTGGTTAAGGCCGATGCCTATGGGCATGGTGCGTTGCCCTGTGCGCTGGCGTTGGCGGCGCAGGCCGACGGCTTTGCCGTGGCCTGCATCGAGGAGGCGCTGGAGTTGCGTTACGGCGCCATCGCCAAGCCGATTCTGTTGCTGGAAGGCTTTTTTGAAGCGGCCGAGCTTGAGCTGATCGACCAACACGACCTCTGGTGCGTGGTGCATTCGCTGTGGCAGGTTGAGGCGATTGAGCGCGCGCGGCTGCGCCGGCCATTAACGGTGTGGTTGAAACTCGACTCGGGCATGCACCGGGTCGGCCTTTCGCCTGCCGAATATCAGGCGGCCTATCGGCGCCTGCAGGCCTGTGGCCAGGTCGGTAAAATCGTCTTGATGAGCCACTTTGCCCGCGCCGATGAGCTGGGTTGCCCACGCACCGCCGAGCAGTTGGCGCTGTTTAATGCCGCGCGGGAAGGCCTGGCTGGCGAGATCAGTCTGCGCAACTCACCGGCCATTCTCGGTTGGCCGCAGGTGGTTTCGGCTGAGCCGGCCAGTGATTGGGTGCGCCCCGGCATCATGCTCTACGGCGCCACGCCGTTCGGCGAGCCGCAAGCCTTGGCCGCACAACTGCAGCCGGTGATGACCCTGGAATCAAAAATCATCAGCGTGCGCGAACTGGCCGCTGGCGAACCGGTCGGTTATGCCGCCAGCTTCGTCACCGAACGGCCGAGCCGGGTTGGGGTGGTCGCCATGGGCTATGCCGACGGTTATCCACGGCATGCGCCCACCGGCACGCCGGTGAGCATCGACGGCAAACTTGGGCGCTTGATCGGGCGGGTGTCGATGGACATGCTTTGCGTCGACTTGACCGATTTACCTACCGCCGGGCTGGGCAGCCGGGTCGAGTTGTGGGGCAAACAAGTGCTCGCCAGCGAGGTGGCGGCGCGGGCGCAGACCATCCCGTATCAGCTTTTTTGCAATTTACGCCGGGTGCCACGCGTCTATTCCGGGCGTTGATTGGCAGCTGAGTGGAATCCTAATCTGAAGTGTTGTAAATACTGAACACTGTTGCCATGATAGCGGCACTTTTCGCTCCCGCTATAGAGGTACACCAACATTGGACGTCGGTATTCGACTGCAGACCATTCGCAAGCTCAAGGGCCTTTCCCAGCGTGAACTCGCCAAGCGGGCAGGGGTTACCAATAGCACCATCTCGATGATCGAGAAGAACAGCGTCAGCCCCTCGATCAGTTCGCTGAAGAAAGTGCTCGGTGGCATTCCAATGTCGATGGTCGAGTTCTTTGCCAGCGAGTCAGACGACGATGATGCCGTGCAGATCGTCTACAAAGCCGATGAGTTGCTGGAGTTGTCCAGCGGTGCGGTGAGCATGAAGCTGGTCGGCAAGGGCCATCAGGTGCGGGCCTTGTCGTTTCTCGATGAAACCTATCCGCCAGCGTCCGATACCGGTGCCGAAATGCTTAACCATATCGGTGAAGAGGCCGGTGTGCTGGTTGAAGGCCGGCTAGAGCTGACGGTGGGCGGCGAGGTGTTTATCCTCGAACCAGGCGACAGCTACTACTTCGAAAGCAGCAAGCCGCATCGTTTTCGTAACCCGTTCGACCAGCCTGCGCGGCTGATCAGTGCCACTACTCCGGCGAACTTCTAACGTCGGCTGATTATCGACTGCGCTCGCAACGATTTTGAGTCGATTTTACTTTTCCCGGGCCGCTGCCATCGAAATAACCCTGCGACACTTTGGGTTGTTTCGGCGCGCAGGGCTTATCGCTATACTGCCCAAGCTCGCGCATACCGTGGTCGCGGGCCTGACTAGCCACGACGAGGGTGTAAGCGTGAACCTGATCAAAAAAATTCTGACTGCACAAGTTGCTGTTTTGGCACTGTTGGCAGTAAGTGCGCCGGCTTTTGCTGCTGATGCGTTGCAGAAAAAGGATGACGCCATCGTTGAGCGGATCAAGCCGGTTGGCCAAGTCTGCATCACTGGTGAAGAGTGCAAAGGCGTTGGCGCCGTTGCCGTTGCTGCTGCAGGCCCGGCGCTGACCGGCGCCGAAGTCGTGACCAAATACTGTGGCGCTTGCCACACCTCTGGCGTACTCGGCGCACCGAAAATTGGCGACAGCGCCGATTGGAAGAAGCGCGCCTCTGAGCAAGGTGGCCTCGACGGTATCTTGGCTAAGGCGATTACCGGGATTAACTCGATGCCGCCAAAAGGCACCTGCGCGACTTGCTCGGATGACGAGTTGAAAGGCGCCATCAAGCAGATGTCTGGCCTGTAATTCAGTCTGGGTTGACAAAAAAACCGCCCTCGGGCGGTTTTTTTGTGGCTGGGTTTTGCTCGCAACTAGTCGATAAAACTCACCTGCCCATTGGCCAGGGAGCTGATGCGCGCCAGTGATTCGACGCGAAAGCCCAGCGCGTCCAGCTCGGCGCGGCCGCGTTGGAAGGACTTTTCGATCACCACGCCGATCCCGGCAATGCTGGCACCAGACTGTTCAATCAGGTCGATCAAGGCCTTGGCGGCGTGACCGTTGGCCAGGAAGTCATCGATGATCAGCACGTGATCGGCCGCCGTCAGGTGCTTGGCGGAAATGGCGATGGTGCTCTCGGTTTGCTTGGTGAAGGAGAACACCGTGGAGGTCAGCAGATTCTCGCGCAGGGTCAGCGACTGGTATTTGCGGGCAAAAATAACGGGCACGCCGAGTTCCAAACCGGCCATCACCGCCGGGGCAATCCCCGAGGCTTCGATGGTGACTATCTTGGTGATGCCTTGGTCGCGAAAACGCAGGGCAAATTCATGGCCGATTTGCTGCATCAGGCGCGGGTCGATTTGGTGATTGAGAAAGGCATCAACCTTGAGTACTTGCTCAGAGAGCACGCTGCCTTCGTCACGAATCTTTTGTTGCAGTGCTTGCATGGGCTTGCCCTCTGTTTGGTGGTGCGGCGGGTAAGTAAACTCAGCCAAGGGTGGGCTGTAGGGTGGGCTTCAGCCCACCAAGGGTATTGCGTTCCAATGCGGTGGGCTGAAGCCCACCCTACTTATTCAACATCGCGCGAATATCCGCCAGGGCATTGTTGCCGCGGGCGGCTTTGACCTCGACCGGCGCATCTTCATGGCCTTCCCATTCCAGCTCATCCTGGGGCAGTTCGTCTAGAAAGCGGCTGTGGGTGCATTCGATAATTTCGCCGTATTGCTTGCGCTTGGCGGCGAAGGTCATGGCCAGGTTCTGCCGCGCGCGGGTGATGCCGACATAGGCCAGGCGGCGCTCCTCCTCGACGGTGTCGGCCTCGATGCTGGAGCGGTGCGGGAGGATTTCCTCCTCCATGCCGAGGATAAACACGTAGGGGAATTCCAGACCCTTGGAGGCGTGCAGGGTCATCATCTGCACACCGTCGGCGCCGTCTTCTTCTTCCTGCTGGCGTTCGAGCATGTCGCGCAGCACCAGTTTGCCGATCGCATCCTCGATGGTCATGCCGCCGTCTTCGTCCTTGTCGAGGGTGTTTTTCAGCGCCTCGATCAAGAACCAGACGTTGCCCATCCGCGCATCGGCGACCTTGTCGTTGGAGGCGTTCTGCCGCAGCCAATTCTCGTAGTCGATGTCCATCACCATGCTGCGCAGCACGGCAATCGGCTCAGTTTGTGCGCACTGCTGGCGGATGCCGTCCATCCAGCGCTTGAAGCGTTGCAGGCGCTCGCTGTAGCGGCTGTCGAGGTGTTCGCCGAGGCCGATTTCGTCGCTGGCGTTGTACATCGAGGTCTTGCGTTCGGTGGCGTAGTTGCCGAGTTTTTCCAGGGTGGTGGAGCCGATTTCGCGGCGCGGCACATTGATCACCCGTAAAAAGGCGTTGTCGTCATCCGGGTTGACCAGCAGGCGAAAGTAGCCCATCAGGTCTTTGACTTCCTGGCGGGCGAAGAAGCTGGTGCCGCCGGACAGCCGATAGGGAATCTGGTGGTGCTGCAGCTTCATCTCCATCAGCTTGGCTTGGTAGTTGCCGCGATAGAGGATGGCGAAATCGCTGTAGGGCCGGTCGGTCTTTAAGTGCAGGGTGAGGATTTCCATGGCCACCCGCTCGCACTCGGCGTCCTCGTTGCGGCATCGAATTACCCGGATGGCATCGCCGTGGCCCATCTCGCTCCAGAGTTTTTTCTCGAAGGCGTGGGGGTTGTTGGCGATCAGGGTGTTGGCGCATTTGAGGATGCGGCTGGTGGAGCGGTAGTTCT
>JAIERD010000021.1 GCA_019747155.1 Pseudomonadaceae bacterium | reverse complement strand
GGATTCCGGCCCGGGTGGTGGCGGGCTATCAAGGCGGTGAGCTGAATCCTGCCGGCAGATTTTTAACCGTGCGCCAGTTCGACGCCCACGCCTGGGTCGAGTACTGGCAAGCCGGGCAGGGCTGGATCAGCGTCGATCCGACCTTTCAAGTGGCCCCCGAACGAATCGAGCAGGGGCTGGAGCAAGCAGTGAGTGCCGAGCAGAGCTTTCTGGCCGACTCACCCTTGTCGTTACTGCGCTATCGCAATATTGGCTGGCTCAATACGGCCCGCCAAGGCTGGGACAATCTCAACTACGGTTGGCAACGCTGGGTGCTCGGTTATCAGGGCGAGCAACAGCTGCAGTTTTTGCAGCGCTGGTTCGGGCGAATGAACAGCCAGTTGTTGCTGCTGGCGCTGGTCGGTGGTGGCGGGTTGCTACTGGGCGTTTTGGCGCTGTTTTTGTTCAAGCCTTGGCGCCGCGAACAAGACCCGCGCGTACGGCAGTTTTTGCGCTTCCAAGGCTTGCTGGCGCGTCACGGTGTGCAGCGCTTGCCCGCCGAGGGGCCACGGGCTTTTGCCCAGCGGGCAGCGGCCGAGTTGCCGGCGCAAAGCGCGGCGATCAGCGGTTTTGCTCAGGTCTTCGAGGCCCAGCAGTACGCGCTCAGTCACCCTGATCCGCTGGCGCTGCGAAGAGCGCTGGTAACACTGCGTCGCGCCTTGCCGTGGCGTTTTAGCCGTTAACTGTGGAGATGCATGCAGCTTTTGTAGGAGCCTGCTTGCTGGAGATCCAGATGGAGTTAGCGACTCTGTAAGCTACCGCTGACGGCATCACTAACGGCAAAAGCGGCGCGAGACAGCAGCCGTTGTCTACGCTCGAAACAGTTAACGGCTGCATAGCCTTACTTAACCCCGCGTTCTTCAATTGGGTCAGCTTCGAACAACGTCGCAAGCTCGGCGCGGGCCTCTTTGGCGGTTTGAATCACTGCCGCGGCATCGTCGTATACCAAGTGCTGGGCTTGCAGTTCCTCTTCGTCGTGGCGCTGAAAACGCTTAATCCTTGCGGTGGCTTGTTCTTCACTCAAACCCAGCCCCAACAACACGTTGCGGCTCATTTCCAAACTGGAATGAAAGGTCTCGCGCACCGGCGTGGCGTCCAGGTCGAGCAACCGATGGACATGCTGGCGGTTGCGGGCGCGGGCGATGATTTTCATATGTGGGTAGAGGCGGCGTACCAGCTCGGCAGTTTTCAGGTTGGTCTCTGGATCATTGGTGGCAATGATGAAAAATTCCGCCTTCTCGGCTTGCGCGGCACGGAGGATCTCCGGGCGCAACGCATCGCCATAAAAGATCGACATGTGTCCGAGGCTACGGGATAACGCGATGGGCTCAACGGCTGTGTCCAACGCCACGAAAGACACCCGTTGCGCGTGCAAAACCCGGGCAATGATTTGCCCCATCCGGCCCATGCCGGCGATCACCACCCGCGGCGCATCGTTGTCGATTTCCAGATATTCCGGCGGTATCACCGGCGCTACCGACTTGAATTTGAGCAGGCGTGACAGCAGTAGTACCAGCACGGGGGTAAGGGCCATCGACAAGGTTATGGCGAGCACCAACAGTGCATGCAGACGTGATTCAAACAGCCCTTGTTGATGGGCTATTTTGAACACCACGAAGGCAAACTCGCCGCCGGCCGCCAGCACTATGCCCAGACGCAAGGCGCTGTGCCTGCCAAGGCCACCGCCCAGCCTGGCGATCAGGTACAGGATCGGCAGTTTCAACAGGATCAGCAAGGCGGTCAGCCCGATAACAATGCCCGGTTCATGCAACAGCAGCCCTAGATCGGCGCTCATCCCCACGCTGATAAAAAACAAACCCAGCAGCAGCCCTTTAAACGGCTCGATTTGCGACTTCAGCTCGTGGCGGTACTCCGAGTCGGCCAGCAGTAAACCGGCCAGAAAGGCCCCCAGGGCCATGGAAATCCCCGCCCGCTCCATCAGCCAGGCGGTGCCTATCACCACCAGCAGCGCGGTGGCAGTGGAGACCTCCTGCAAGCCGCTTTTGGTGACCGCGCGAAACACCGGGCGCAGCAAATAACGACCCCCGACAAACACCACGGCGATGCTGGCGAACACCCGCAGTGCGGCGCCCAGTTCATGGCCGGCGGTGCTTGGACTGCTATTGCTAAGCAGGGGCACCATGGCGATCAATGGAATGGCGGCAATGTCCTGGAACAGCAAAATGGCGAAGGCTAGACGGCCGTGGGGGCTGGTCAGTTCCTTGCGCTCGGCCAGACTCTGCAAGCCAAAGGCGGTGGAGGAGAGTGCCAGGCCGAAACCCAGCACAATGGCGCTGTTCAGGGGCTGGGCAAAACCTTGCCATGCCACCGCGCCGATCAGCAGCCCGGTCAGTAACACCTGGGCCAGCCCCACGCCGAATACCGACTTGCGCATGACCCACAGACGCCGTGGCGATAACTCCAAACCGATGATAAACAGCAACAGTACCACGCCCAGTTCGGAGATCCGGCTGACGCTCTGCGGCTCGGCAATCAGTCCCGACACCCAAGGCCCGATGAGTACTCCTGCCAGCAAATAGCCCAGCACCGCACCCAATTGCAGACGCTTGGCCAGGGGCACAAAGAGCACTATGGCCAGTAAAAAGACCACGGCAGCCTGCAGCAAATTGCCTTCATGGGGCATGGGGTTTTCCTTGTTTGAGACTCGGATTACCGCTCTGTTGCGCCGGCTGAGCAGGCTGCAGGCGGCTGACCGCAACGTCGCCCGGACAATCGCGGGAGGATGATTGCGGGTGTTCGCGCTCCTTGGTGCGCATGGCGCTTGCTCCAGACGGTGTTGATCGGAGGAATATTACTCAATCGGCCGACTGGTGAGCAGGGTTTCGCCGCTCAAGCGTTTATGAGCAGGGCCGGTGTTTGCCACCGCAAGCAGGCGCTGGCGGTGCGTGCAACTGAAGCGTGCGAGTTGTCTGCTTCTGCCTAAGCTGCCGGCAGTTTCGGGCAAAAAGCTTGGCGCCGCCTTGATAGAGATCAGCGCTAGTCGATGCCAGCCGGTGGGTGCCTGAGAAATAATGCGAGTAAGGCGCCGCAGCGTTGCGCAGGCTGCGACCAATGGCCACTTGCTCATGCTTCGCTGGCGAGTAACCTGAGCACTCAGTCATGGAGGGCCGTGCAATGCGGGGGTTTGTCGATCATTTGGTGGCGCAACTGCTGGCCGTGCAGATTAATCTGTATGCCTGTCACGCGCGCTTAGAGGCGCGCAGCGATGCCGAGGCGTTGCATGATCTGCGCATTGCGGTGCGCAAGCTGCGCAGCTTGTTGCGGCCGTTGCGTGGGCTGGTGGACTTTACTGCGCTTGAGCAAGCGGCCCGTGCGCTGGGTCAACTCAGCGGGCCATTGCGCGATGCCGAGGTGTTGTTGGCGCAATTGCAGGCCCAAACGCAACGCCCGCATCAGGCTCGGCAGCAGCAATTGGACGCCGGCTATGGGCGGCTATTGGCCAGCCCCGAGTTGCATGCGCTGTTTGCGGCGCTGGATGCCAGTGTCGCGGTTTGCCGGCAGGCGCAAGCCGCTGGCACGTTGCGAGGGGTGGCTAAACACACGGCCAAGGGCCTGGTGAAGAACCGCAAGCGTCTGCAGCGGGCCTTGAATGAACCGGCCACCGATCGTCATCGCCTGCGTTTGTTGATCAAACGGCTGCGCTACGGCGCGCAAGCCTATCCCCGTTGCAAACTGCTCAGTAAGCCGCAGCTGGCGGCATTAAGCGCGACGCAAAGTGCCTTGGGCGACTGGCATGATCATCTGCAATGGCTGGCGTGCGCCCAGCAGCAGAGTGATCTGCAGCCCTTGGTCAGCGCCTGGCAAGCCACGCTGGCGCAGGCCGAGCAACTCAGTGAGCAGCAGTTGCGCGCACTGCAGCGGTTGTTGCACGGCCGCAGTTAATACTGCGCACTATTGGCTTAACTGCCCTGTTTACCGGCTACCGCTGCGCGCCCGGCATCCGCTAGGATCGACCTTGAATTTAAAGCCGAGGTCAGCATGACGTTTTATCAATTGATTCAAGCCGTACGCAGTAACCCGCAAACCCTGCAGGTTCCCACCACGTGGGGGCAGGGCCGCGCCGGTTTCGGTGGGCTGGCCGTGGCCTTGGTGTTTGAAGCCATGCAAGCCAAGGTGCCGGCGGGCCGGCCGGTACGCTCGTTGGCGGTGACCTTTGTCGGACCCTTGGCCTTGGATGTGCCGGTGAGTTTTGAGGCCGAGGTGTTGCGCGAAGGCAAAGCGGTCAGCCAGGTGTTGGGCCGCGCCGTGCAGAACGGTCAAGTGGTAACGCTGGTGCAAGGCAGCTTTGGTGCCGCTCGCGATTCAGTTATTGCGGTGCCGGCATTGGCCGCGCCCGTGATGAAGCCGGCAGCCGAGTGCCAGGAGCTGCCCTATATCGAAGGTGTAACCCCTGAATTTACCCGGTATCTGGCCATGCGTTGGGCGGTTGGCGGCATGCCATTCAGCAATAACAAGTCGCGGGAAATGGGTGGCTGGGTGCGGCTGCGCGAGCATGATCCGGTCGAGGCGCTGAATGAAACCCACTTGCTGGCGTTGGTCGATGCCTGGCCACCGGCGGTATTGCCGCACCTGAGCGCACCGGCGGCAGGCAGCTCCTTGACCTGGACGATTGAATTTATCCAGCCCTTGGCAACCTTGAACACACTTGATTGGTGCATGTACCACGCGCAAGTCGAGCACGCCCGTGATGGATATGGACACATCGCCGCAGAGCTCTGGAGCCCCACTGGCGAATTGCTGGCCCTGAGCCGGCAAACAGTCACGGTATTTGCCTAAGCTATGTATCCGTTAGCTGTTGCAGGTCGTTTTGGTAGGGTGGGCTTCAGCCCACCGCCGCGAGACACGGGATTTGGCGGGTTAAAGCCCAGCCTACGGTTTGTCATCAACACTTAACGGGGACACAACCTTTGCCTAACCCCGCGCCGCTAATAGATTTGTGGCGCCCTACACCTTGAGCTGGCGAATAGCTTTGCTCAATTCGCCAGCCAGGCCCGCTAGCTGATCGCTGGTGGCTGCCGAGTCGAGGGTTTGTTGCACGGTTTGCTCGGTGACATCGCGGATGCTGATCACGGCGCGGGTCATTTCTTCGGCCACCTGACTTTGTTGCTCGGCGGCCACGGCAATTTGCGTGTTGCTGTCGCGCATCTGCGCCACCGCTTCGGTGATGGCGCTCAAGGCCAGCCCGGCTTCCTGGGCTTGCTGCACACAGCCGTCGGCTTTGAAGGAGCTTTCTTGCATAAAGTCGACGGCATCGCGGGTGCCGGTTTGCAGCGCGCCGATCATCTTGGTGATTTCGTCCGTTGAGCCTTGCACGCGTTTGGCCAGATTGCGCACTTCATCGGCCACCACGGCAAAACCCCGGCCCATCTCGCCGGCACGGGCGGCCTCGATGGCGGCGTTCAGGGCCAGCAGGTTGGTCTGCTCGGCAATGCCGTGAATCTCGCTGACCACGCCGCTGATTTTTTGGCTGTCGACCGCCAGTTGGGTAATCATCTGGGCGGTTTGTTGTACGCCGGTGGACAGTCCGGCAATGGACTCGCCGACCCGGCGCACGGCGCTTTGTCCGTCCGCTGCGAGTTGATTGGCGGCGCTCGATTGGTCGCGGGTGCTGGCAGTGTAGTCGGCGATATGTTGCACGGTGGCCGACATTTCATTGATTGCGGTGGCGGCTTGATCGGTTTCGCTTTGCTGGCCGAGCATGCCACTGCGAACATTTTGCATATTGTTGGCCAGGCGCTCGGCGTCGTCATTCAGGCGTCCGGCGGCTTGGGCGACAGTGCTGACGACGCCCTGAAAACTGCTTTGCATTGCATTAAAGGCACTGGCCATTTGGCCCACTTCA
>JAIERD010000139.1 GCA_019747155.1 Pseudomonadaceae bacterium | reverse complement strand
CTCGGCCATAAAAAACGGTTGTAGAGCTTCCATGAGCCCCTCCTAAGTCGAAGTTATACAAACTGTAACTCCGACATCGCGGGGTTAACCGCCAGAGGGGCCCGGTGTTACCCAGCCACCTTACAAAGCCGCAGCGCAACACTCAACCAAACAGACTTTGCAAAGTATTTCCCTGCCGGGCAGCCCACGCGTGGTGACCATAAGCACTCCTTCCGCCCCTCCGACGTTGTTCTCGCGCCACTGCGGCGGCTGACCTGTATCAAAGGCTGCAACGCGACAGCGCCTAGACTGCAGATACCCATTGAGGAGTGCAGCAGCCATGTTGGAAGTGTTCAGTCAGTTAGCCGACTTGCTGGTGTACGACCTCGGCGGGCTGAGCGCGCAGAGCAAGCTGGGCGATGCGCTGCATTTCTTTGTCGAAGACAGCAGCAAGATTTTCGTCCTGCTGCTGGTGATGATCTATGCCATTGCCCTGATCCGTGCCGGTCTCGATGTGCAGCGCATCCGTGCCTACCTGCAACAACGCCGGCGGGCCAGCGGCTATCTGTTCGGCGCCACCTTCGGGGCAATTACGCCGTTTTGCTCCTGTTCGAGCATTCCGCTGTTTCTCGGCTTTACCAGCGCGCGAATTCCGCTGGGGATCAGCATGGCGTTTCTGATCACCTCGCCGCTGATCAACGAGGTGGCGGTGGTCATGCTCGCCAGCCTGCTGGGCTGGAAGTTCACCCTGATCTACATCGCCATCGGCATGAGTGTCGGCATGCTCGGCGGCTGGCTGCTGGATGCCTTGCGCGCCGAACGCTGGCTGGCGCCGTTTATTCTTGAGGCGCAGGCGGCAGCCGAAGCGCAGGCCGAACAGCCGCTGGCCCCGGCAGCAAAACTCAGCCTGGCGCAACGACATGCCTTTGCCAAAGCCGAGATGCTGGATATTTTCGGCCGGGTCTGGAAGTGGGTGATCATCGGCGTCGGCCTGGGGGCCGGCTTGCACGGTTTCGTCCCGGATGGCTGGATCGCCGCGAACCTCGGCGGCGGTCAGTGGTGGTCGGTGCCGATTGCCGTGCTGGCGGGGATTCCGCTGTATTCGAATGCCACCGGGGTGATCCCGGTGATGCAGGGCCTGCTGGTAAAGGGTCTGCCGCTGGGCACCACCCTGGCGTTTTGCATGAGCACCGTGGCGGCCAGTTTTCCCGAATTTATCCTGCTTAAACAGGTGATGCAGCTGCGCTTGCTGGCGTTGCTGTTTGCCTTGTTGCTGGTGGCCTTCACCCTAGTCGGCTGGCTGTTCAATGCCATCGGCCCATGGATTCTCAGTTAATCAAACAAGGCGATAACTATGGAATTTCAAGTGCTGGGCATGGGCTGCGCCAAGTGCAGCAAAACCATCGAAGTGATAGAGCGGATCGGCGCCGAGTTAGGCAAAGACGTCAGCGTCAGCAAGGTCACTGACCCGGCCACCATCATGCGCCTGGGCGTGATGAGCACCCCGGCAGTAGTGCGCGACGGCCAGGTATTACACAGCGGCTCGATCCCCAGCCGCGCCCAGGTGGAGGCTTGGTTAAACGGCTGATTCGCAGCACAACAATCCAACCTAGAGCTGCTACTCCAACTCGCCACACAGCTCGGCGGTGCGCAGCAGCGCGGCGGTCAGGCTGTGTTGTTCCCATTCCGGCAAGCCGGCAAAGGCGGCGCGCAAGGTCGGCGGCAGCAGCGGTGGGGCTTGCGTCAGCAGGTTGCGGCCGGCGTCACTGAGCAGTAACCACTGGCGGCGACGGTCTTGGTCATCGCGTTGGCGCATCAGCAAACCGGCCTCTTCCATACGCTCCAGCAACCCCGAAAGGGTCGCCGCGCTGAGGCTAACCCGCCGGCTCAAGGCACTGGCGGTGAGCTGCGATTCGTTGGCCAAGACCCGCAGAATCAACAGCTGAATCGGCGTCAGCCCGCCAAACCGCGCCAGCCGTTTGGCGTGCACTTCGCCGGCCTGCTGCAGGCGCCGCAGGGCGCTGAACAGTCCTGTTTCAAAGCCACTGATATCGGGCATTTAATTTCACCTGTAACTAATTAACTTCTATTTGTCTTATTTAATCAGAAATTTAGCTTTGAACTAAAAGTAATTATTTGCCTCTAGATAAACAGCACGCAACTGCTTAAACCCTCCCCAACGGCCCAACCGGCAAGGACAGTCTATGTGTGGCATCGCTGGCGAATTACGTTTCGATGAACAACCGGCCGACCTGATTGCCGTCACCCGTATCACCGCGCATCTGGCCCCACGCGGCCCCGATGCCCAGGGTTTTTACAACCAAGGCCCGTTGGCTTTCGGCCATCGCCGGCTGAAGATCATGGACCTGGCCGAGGCCTCGGGCCAGCCAATGGTCGACAGCCAACTCGGCCTGTCACTGGTGTTCAACGGCTCGATTTATAACTACCCGGAGCTACGCGCCGAACTGCAAGCCCTGGGTTATCAGTTCTTCTCCGATGGCGACACCGAAGTGCTGCTCAAGGGCTATCACGCCTGGGGCGCAGAGCTGCTACCAAAGCTCAATGGCATGTTCGCCTTCGCCATCTGGGAGCGCGACAGCCAGCAGTTGTTTCTGGCCCGTGATCGCCTCGGCATCAAGCCGCTGTACCTGTCGCGCACCGCGCGGCGCCTGCGTTTTGCCTCGACCTTGCCGGCCTTGCTGCAGGGTGGCGGGATCAGCAAAACCCTCGACCCGGTGGCGCTCAATTACTACCTCAACTTCCATTCCATAGTGCCGGCGCCACGGACCATTCTCGCCGGGATTGAAAAACTGCTGCCCGGCAGCTGGATGCGCATCGATCTACAGGGCAACTGTGAACAGCAGACCTGGTGGCAACTGCAGTACGGCCCCGAGCGCGATGAAATCGACCTGGACCTGCCGCAGTGGAGCGAACGCCTGCTCGATGAAATGCGCGGCGCAGTGTCGATCCGCCAACGGGCGGCGGTGGATGTGGGTGTGCTGCTCTCCGGCGGCGTCGACTCCAGCTTGCTGGTCGGTTTGCTGGCCGAGGCCGGGGAGAAAAACCTGGCGACCTTCTCGATTGGTTTTCAGGATGCCGGTGGCGAACGCGGCGACGAGTTTCACTACTCGGACCTGATCGCCAAGCGCTTCAATACCCAGCACCATCAGCTGCGCATCGGCGAGCAGGAAATCATCCAGCAACTGCCGGCGGCGTTTCGCGCCATGAGCGAGCCGATGGTCAGCCACGACTGCATTGCCTTCTACTTGCTGTCGCGCGAAGTGGCCAAACATTGCAAGGTGGTGCAGAGCGGTCAGGGCGCTGACGAGCTGTTTGCCGGGTATCACTGGTACCCGCAGGTGGATGGCGCTAGCGACCCCTATGCCGCCTACCGCGCGGCGTTTTTCGACCGTGAACATGCCGAATACCTAGCCACCGTGCAGCCGCAGTGGGAGGGTGAAGACTTCGCCGGCGAGTTCGTCCGCGAACATTTCGCCAGGCCCGGAGCGGCCGCGCCGGTGGATCGCGCCCTGCGTTTGGACAGCACGGTGATGCTGGTCGATGACCCGGTCAAACGGGTCGACAACATGACCATGGCCTGGGGGCTGGAGGCGCGTACGCCGTTCCTCGACTACCGGCTGGTGGAGCTGTCGGCGCGGATTCCGGCGCGTTTCAAACTGCCCAACGGCGGCAAGCACGTGCTCAAGGAAGCCGCCCGCAAGCTGATCCCTGCAGAGGTGATCGACCGGCCCAAAGGCTACTTCCCGGTGCCCGGCCTCAAGCATCTGGAGGGCGCGACCCTGGCCTGGGTCAGTGAGCTACTGCTCGACCCCAGTCAGGACCGTGGCCTGTTCAATCCGGTGATGCTCGACCGCCTGCTTAGCGACCCGCAAGGCCAGCTCACCCCGTTACGCGGCTCCAAGCTGTGGCAATTAGCGGCGCTCAACCTGTGGCTCAGCGAGCAAGGTATCTAGCAGCCCCAGCCCATCGCGCACCGCGCGCCGCACCACCACTTCGGGACTACTGCCATGCGAACCATCGCCCTCAACCAGCGCCTTGTGCGCGGCCAGTCACCCTCCTACCAACGCCTGCAAGCGCAGCTGGCGGAAGGTGGCACCGCGCTGTGCAGCCAGCCAAGCAGCATTCACTGTGGTTGGGGGCGCTTGCTGATTGGCCATACCTACCCGGATGCTGCGGCGCTGACCGCCGATTTGCTGGCCGAGCAACCTGGCCAGCGCGATATCGCCCTGTATGTGGCGGCGCCGCAACTGGTGCTGGCGCACGCGCCGCAGCAATTGTTTCTCGACCCCTGCGACACCCTGCGCCTGTGGTTCAGCGATTACCGCCCGGCCCATCACACCCATCGCGGGTTTAATATTCGCCGGGTGCAAAACGCCGCCGACTGGGCGGAGGTCAACCGCCTGTACCTGCAACGCGGCATGCTGCCGGTTAACGTCGAGCAGTTGACCCCGCTTGAGCAAGGCGGCCCCAGCTACTGGCTGGCCGAAGATGACACCAGCGGCGCGGTGATCGGCAGCATCATGGGCCTCAATCACCTCAAAGCCTTCAATGACCCCGAAGCCGGCAGCAGCCTCTGGTGCCTGGCGGTGGACCCGCACTGTCCACGGCCCGGCGTCGGTGAAGTGTTGGTGCGCCACCTGATCGAGCACTACCTCAGCCGCACCCTCAACTACCTCGACTTGTCGGTGCTGCACGACAATCTGCAAGCCCGCGCCCTGTATGCCAAGCTGGGTTTTCGCGACCTGCAAACCTTCACCCTCAAGCGTAAAAACGGCATCAACCAGGCGCTGTTTCTCGGCCCTGGCCCCGAGGCCGAACTCAATCCCTACGCGCGAATCATCGTCGATGAAGCCCATCGGCGCGGCATTGAAGTGCAGGTCGACGACGCCGCAGCCGGGCTCTTCACCCTGACCCAGGGCGGGCGACGGATTCGTTGCCGCGAGTCGCTGTCCGACCTCACCAGCGCCGTCAGCATGACCCTCTGCCAGGACAAACGCCTGACCCACCGCGCCTTCGCCCGCGCCGGTTTACAACAGCCGGCGCAATGCCTGGCCGGCGATGCCGAAAGCAACGGCGCGTTTCTGGCCGAGCATGGCCGGCTGGTGGTCAAGCCGGTGGACGGCGAACAAGGGCAGGGCGTGGCGGTGGATCTAACCAGCCTGGCCGAGATCACGGCGGCAATTGAACGGGCCCACGCCTTCGACAGCCGGGTGCTGCTGGAAAGCTTCCATACCGGCCTTGACCTGCGCGTGTTGGTGATCGGCTTTGCGGTGGTGGCCGCCGCCATCCGCCGACCGGCCGAAGTGATCGGCGATGGGCGCAACAGCATCCATGCCCTGATTGCCGGGCAAAGCCGTCGCCGCCAAGCGGCCACCGGCGGCGAGAGCCAGATCCCGCTGGATGCCGAAACCCTGCGCACCATTAACGAGGCCGGCTACGACTACCAGAGCGTGCTGCCCGCCGGTGAACGCCTGGCGGTGCGCAAAACCGCCAATCTGCACACCGGCGGCACCCTGCAGGATGTCACCGCGATCCTCCATCCGCAGCTGCGCGAGGCGGCCATCAGCGCCGCCCGGGCGCTGGACATGCCGATGGTCGGCCTCGACTTGCTGGTGCAGGCCGCCGACCAACCCGAGCATGTGTTTATCGAAGCCAATGAGCGCGCCGGGCTGGCCAACCACCAGCCGCAGCCGGTCGCCGAACGCTTTCTCGACCTGCTGTTTCCGCTGAGCCAAGCACTCGGCTGATAGCTAAACCGTAGGGTGGGCTTTAGCCCACCAGGGCCTGACTCAGCGGCGGCGGGCTAAAGCCCACCCTACACGTGCTGAGCCGGTGGATTA
>JAIERD010000276.1 GCA_019747155.1 Pseudomonadaceae bacterium | reverse complement strand
TGATGCGCGACAAACGCTTTCGCAAACATGCGCTGGTGGCGGTGTTTGAAGGTAATGACGCAGCAGGCAAAGGCGGCGCTATTCGCCGGGTGGCCGCAGCACTGGACCCGCGCCAGTACCGCATAGTACCGATTGCCGCACCCACCGAGGAGGAGCGTGCGCAGCCTTATCTGTGGCGTTTTTGGCGACATATTCCGGGGCGCGGCAAGTTCACCGTGTTTGATCGCTCCTGGTATGGGCGGGTGTTGGTTGAGCGGGTCGAAGGCTTTTGCAGCCCGGCCGACTGGCTGCGCGCCTATGGCGAGATCAATGACTTTGAAGAGCAGCTGACCCGCGCCGGCTTGGTGCTGGAGACGTTCTGGCTGTCGATCGCCCAAACCACCCAGCTGCAGCGCTTCGAGGAGCGTGACCAGATTCCCTTCACGCGCTTCAAGATCACCGAGGACGACTGGCGCAATCGCGATAAATGGTCGCAATACAGCGATGCGGTGGGTGACATGGTCGACCGTACCAGCAGCGAGATTGCGCCCTGGACGCTGGTGGAGGCCAATGACAAACGCTTTGCTCGGGTCAAGGTGCTGCGCACCATCAACGATGCTTTGGCGGCGGCCTATGCCCGGGATTGAGTCTGGCCTAGTGGCCTGTGCGGCTAGTTGGTTAACTTAAGTTCGGATGCATGGAGTCCTGAGACAAGGCGCCGCGACGAGTCATAGTAGGGCTATGGTGAGGAGCGGCAACGCAGTATCGGGGCTTCAGGCGCCGAAATTGACTAATTGAACTAGCCAAACAGGCCACCAGATGGCGCTGCATACGGGCGATGAATAATTCTCGTCGCCGGCGCCGCTGTGCTTTTATTCTGCTGTCATCGACCACCCGAACCGGAGAGATCTCATGCGTGAAGTAGTAATAGTTGACAGTGTGCGCACAGGCTTGGCCAAGTCCTTTCGTGGCAAGTTTAATCAGACCCGCCCGGATGACATGGCAGCCCATTGCGTGAACGCCTTGCTGGCGCGCAGCGGTCTGGACCCGGCGTTGGTCGATGATTGCATCGTCGGCGCAGGCTCCAACGAAGGCGCCCAGGGCATGAACATCGGCCGTAACGTCGCGGTATTGTCCAAATTGGGCAAGGACGTCGCCGGCATGACGCTCAATCGTTATTGCTCCTCAGGGTTGCAGGCGATTGCGATTGCCGCCAACCAGATCGCCTCGGGTTGCAGCGAGGTGATCGTGGCCGGTGGGGTCGAGTCGATCACCATGACCATGAAAAACATGAACACCAATCAGCTGTTCAATCCGCTGATCCAGCAGAGCCTGCCGGGCATTTACTTCCCCATGGGCCAGACCGCCGAGATAGTCGCGCGGCGTTATGGCGTGACCCGCGAGCAGCAGGATCTGTACGCCTTGCAAAGCCAGCAGCGCACCGCGCGGGCCCAGGCCGAAGGGTTGTTTGACGACGAAATCGTGCCGATGGCAGTCAAGTACCAGGTTGAGGACAAGGCCACGGGCGAGAAGAGCCTGGTCGAGGGCATCGTCGATCGCGATGACTGCAACCGTGCCGACACCACCCTGGCTAGCCTGGCGTCGCTCAAACCGGTATTCGCCGAGGACGGTTCGGTGACCGCCGGCAATGCCTCGCAACTGTCCGATGGCGCCTCCATGACCCTGGTGATGAGCCTGGACAAGGCCCTTGAACTGGGCCTTAAGCCGCGGGCGTTCTTTCGTGGTTTTGTCGCGGCCGGTTGTGAGCCCGACGAAATGGGCATAGGCCCGGTGTATTCGGTGCCCAAGCTGCTCAAGGCCCGTGGCCTGCAGATTGCCGATATCGACCTCTGGGAGCTGAACGAAGCTTTTGCCTCCCAGTGCCTGTACGCCCGTGATTTTCTCGGCATCGACAACGAAAAATACAACGTCAATGGCGGCGCTATCTCTATCGGTCACCCATTCGGCATGACCGGTTCACGTCAGGTCGGTCATCTGGTGCGTGAGCTGCAACGACGTAACCTGCGTTACGGCATAGTCACCATGTGCGTGGGTGGCGGCATGGGCGCCACCGGGTTGTTTGAAGCCGTGCGCTGAGCAAAAAGCAGCCAATAAAAAACCGCGCCCTGTGCGCGGTTTTTTATTGGCTATGTCCCGGTTACATGTTGCGCCGAGCGCGAGGCAGAACTGTCGGCGATGGACTTTGCGTAGGGTGGGCTTTAGCCCACCAATTCTGCGGACTTCAGGAGCGGTGGGCT
Source organism: Pseudomonadaceae bacterium (assembly GCA_019747155.1). Taxonomy (GTDB): domain Bacteria; phylum Pseudomonadota; class Gammaproteobacteria; order Pseudomonadales; family Pseudomonadaceae; genus Aquipseudomonas. The sequence goes on along the minus strand of JAIERD010000276.1, from coordinate 3,550 downwards.
AAAGCCCACCCTACAGTTCAAAACGCTCGACTTTCGATGATCTCTTTGGCTTGGATCATGCGGCGGATGTAGCAATAAATTTCGCGCTCAGCATCAACGCGGGTGAAATACGGTCCTTCCAGACTGCCCTCGCGGGTGGAAAAGAAGTACTGACCGTTGACTGCACTGACACGTTCGCAACGGTAGTGCGTGCCGGGGCTGGGATCGATTCTACGTTGACCAAACATGTTTATTACTCCACTACGAGTCGTTCCTTTTCAGTCTAACCAGCAAAATTTGCCTGACGGTGATTGGCGACAAATGGTCATAAAAACCGCAGAAATCGATTATTTCGACTGTTTTTCACTTATTTGACGTCACTTTAGTGACTTTTTAGTGCTTTTAACCTCGTCTGGCCCGCTGCCGAGCATCAGCTCCGGGCGCACCCACTGATCAAATTGTTCGGCCGTGACAAAGCCCAAAGCCAGGGCGGCGGCGCGCAAGGTGCAGCCTTGTTGATAGGCCTGTTTGGCGATCTGTGCGGATTGGTCGTAGCCGATATGCGGGTTGAGCGCGGTCACCAACATCAGGCTGTTCTGCAGGTGTTCGGCCATTTTCGCGGCATCCGCTTCGAGACCGGCGATGCAGTGTTGCTGGAAGTTGTGGCAGCCAGCGCTGAGCAGCTCAATCGACTGCAGCAGGTTGTAGATGATCACCGGTTTGAACACGTTCAGCTGCAATTGCCCCTGGCTCGCGGCGAAGCCGATGGTCACGTCGTTGCCCAGCACCTGGCAGGCAATCATCGACAGCGCCTCGCACTGAGTCGGGTTGACTTTGCCGGGCATGATCGAGCTGCCCGGTTCATTCGCCGGCAGCCGCACCTCAGCGAAACCGGTGCGCGGCCCGGAGCCTAGCAGGCGTAAATCGTTGGCCAGCTTCATCAGGCACACGGCCAGGGTTTTCAGCGCGCCACTGAGGCTGACCAGGGCTTCGTGGCCGGCCAGGGCGGCAAACTTGTTGGCTGCCGAGAGCAGTGGCAGGCCCGTCAAACTGGCCAGTTCTGCGGCTATGGCAGCGCCGAAATTGGCCGGTGCATTCAGGCCGGTGCCCACCGCCGTGCCGCCTTGGGCCAGCTGGCAAACGGCGGGTAAGCTGAGGTTGATGGCCTCTTCGGCGTAGCCGAGTTGGGCGACAAAGGCCGAGAGTTCCTGGCCAAAGCTGATGGGCGTGACATCCATCAGGTGAGTGCGACCGCTTTTCAGTAAATCGCCATGGCGTTCGACATGCAGGGCGATGCCGGCCGACAGTTCACGAATTGCCGGCAACAGTTGCTCGCGTACCGCCAAGAGGGCGGCGATGTGCATGGCAGTGGGAAAGCTGTCGTTAGAACTTTGCGAACAATTGACGTGATCATTGGGGTGCACCGGCAACTTGCCGCCGCGCGGCTGGCCGGCCAGTTCATTGGCGCGCCCGGCAATCACCTCGTTGACGTTCATATTGCTCTGGGTGCCGCTGCCGGTCTGCCAAACCCGCAAGGGAAATTGCGCGTCATGCTGGCCGGCCAACACCTCATCGGCCGCCTGCTCGATCAACTGTTGCAGCTCTGCCGGTAAGGTGCCGTTGCGTAGATTTACCCGCGCTGCGGCTTTTTTGATCAGCGCCAGGGCATGCACCACGGCCAACGGCATCGACTCCTGGCCAATTGAGAAGTAGGTCAGTGAGCGCTGGGTCTGGGCGCCCCAGTAAGCCTCGGAGGGAACTTCAATAGGGCCGAGGCTGTCAGTTTCAATGCGGCTCATGGTGCTAACTCCTGAATGGCTGTCATTAGAGTTTAGGCCCTGACAGTCGTTCCTTTCGGTCTTGGCTGCGAAAGTTGCCGGGCGGATTTGCCACCTGATGTGTGCATCCCGCCAACCTTTAAGCTGCTTGAGCCTTGAATGCGCTTTGGCGCAGAATGGCCGCCGCCGGATAATCTTTATCAAACAAGGACTCAAAATGACTCGTTTTCGCGCTATCTGTACCGCTGTGCTGTTTGTCTGTGCCAGCGGCCAAGTACTGGCTGATGCCAAAAGCCAAGCGGCTGATGCCGAGAAGTTCCTGCTGTTAGCCCACGCGGACAAACTCGCCACTCCGGTCTTTGCCCAAGTGCAGCAAATGTTTGCCCAGCGCTTTGCCCAAGCCAATGGTGCTGACTCGAAAAAAGCCCTGCTGGAAAGCTACCAAGCCAAGGCCAACGCCGTGCTGGAAAAAGCCGTTGGCTGGAAGCAGATCAAACCGGAAATGATCACGCTCTACACCAGCAACTTCACTGAAAGCGAGCTGAAAGAACTGATTGAGTTCTACCAGTCGCCATTGGGTAAGAAGCTGATGGAAAAAATGCCAGCCCTCAGCGGCCAGTCGGCGCAGCTCACTCAAAAGCGTCTTGAAAGCGCAGTGCCAGAAGTGAATAAATTGTTGGCCGAGATGATGAGCCAACTGGAACCCGCAGCAGCTAAGCCTGCGGCGAAAAAGCCTTAAGGAATAGTGGCCATGAGCATGCGTGAGCAGTTGCAAACAACCTTGCAGGCGTTGCAGCCCGAGCACCTTGAGGTGCTGGATGAGAGCCATATGCACAGCCGTGGCCTGGAGACGCACTACAAGGTGGTGCTGGTTACGCCGCTGTTTGCCGGGTTGGGCGCGGTCAAACGTCATCAGCGGGTGTATGCCTGCTTAGGTGAGCTGATGGGCCAGGTGCATGCCCTGGCGCTGCATACCTACACGCCTGATGAATGGCTTGCGCAAGGCGCGGCACCGGCTTCGCCGACCTGTAGTGGGGCAAGCAAGCGAGCTTAACCGCGCAGCGGCTGCAGCCGTTTTCGGTCAGCTGATCTGTTACCATTTGCGCTTGGTATTTAACAACGCCGGTCTGTATAGATCGGCGTTGTCGTTTCAATTATCCGGTCCGTCCTTTACGCGGATGACCACCTGGAGAAACATCGCATGACTCACGCTATCACCCCGCCCATTGTCGTGGCGGCGCTGTACAAATTCGTCAGCCTGCCGGACTACGTGGCACTGCGCGAACCCTTGCAGCAGAGCCTGCTGGATAACGGCATTAAAGGCACCTTGCTAATCGCCGCCGAAGGCATCAATGGCACGGTTGCAGGCTCCCGCGCCGGCATCGACGGGCTGCTGACCTGGCTTAAACGCGACCCGCGCTTTGTCGATATCGACCACAAAGAATCCTATTGCGACGAGCAGCCGTTCTATCGCAGCAAGGTCAAGCTGAAGACCGAAATCGTCACCCTCGGCGTGCCGGGCGTTGACCCTAATCAGCAGGTCGGCACCTATGTCGAGGCGCAGGATTGGAATGCGCTGATCGCCGATCCCGAGGTGCTGGTGATCGACACGCGCAACGATTACGAGGTGTCGATCGGCACGTTCGAGCGCGCCATCGACCCGCAGACCAAGAGCTTTCGCGAGTTTCCCGAGTACATACAGGCTAACTTCGACCCGGCCAAGCACAAAAAAGTCGCGATGTTCTGCACCGGCGGCATCCGCTGCGAGAAAGCCTCCAGCTATATGCTCGGTC
>JAIERD010000355.1 GCA_019747155.1 Pseudomonadaceae bacterium | reverse complement strand
TCCAGCGGCCATGAGGTCTGCAAATACCCCAGCAGCAACACCAGCAAGGCGTAAAACTCGGCCAACACCAGGCCGTAGCCAAACGTCATGTCGACCCAACCCTCAAACCCCAGGGAGGACGTCAGCCGCCAGTACATGTAGCGCGTGGAGGCGATGACCGAGAGCACCACCATCGCCAAAATCGCCAAGCGCCCGGCTTTGCGGCGCAGCACTAAGGTCGCCGCCAGGCAAACCGCCGAGAACAGCAATTGCTGATTAAGGTCCAACGGCGCTGCCACGACCATGGCCATCAACGCGCCAGCCAAGACCACCGGCACCACCCGCGCCAACCAACCGACCAGCGGTGATTGCCAAAGGGCAGACACAGCTACGCCATCACGCATCCTTGCCAGCAGGGTCACGCCTGGGGCTCAGCGGGTATTTTCAGCCGAGCTATTACCGCGTGCGCGCAAGCCAAGATGTCATGGGCGCCTTGGCCGCGAGGGTCGTAATCGAGCACGCTTTGGTTGTAGGCCAGGGCCTCAGAAATTGACTGATCGCGGTGGATCAAGCCAACCACCTTGTCGCCCAGCGCATTGCGCATGATCTGGGTGATGTCTTTGTTCAGTTGTCGCGAGCGATCCACCTGATTGATCAAATAGCCGGCACCGAGAAACTCGGGACGATCACCGGCGTAGGTTTTGATCAGGCTGTCGATCATTGGCAACGTGTTATAGGAGGCCGCATCAGAAAGGCTGACCACCAAGACCAAATTGGCCACCGACAGCACCTGCTGCAGGTATACCGAAGGGCCGGGCGGCGTATCCAGAATCACCAGTGCACCATCGGTCAACTCTAAGCCGGCCAATTGCCGCGCCAGCCAATCGGGATCTTGATCCAATTGCGCTTCGAAGGTGCGCCGACGTTTTTCGTCAACCGCGCCATAGGGCAACAAGTGCACATCAACCGGGCTCGGCTGGCAGATGTCTTGCCACGACTGTCCAGCCACCACCGGCTGCGCGATACCGGCAGTGAGCAGCAGATTGCCAGGCTCTGGCTCGACGCCAAGATAATGGTGCAGCGCATTTTGCGGATCCAGATCGACCGCCAGCACAGCGTGCCCTTCGCGCTGCAGGGCTACGGCAAAGTTGGCCGATATGGTGCTTTTACCCACACCACCTTTAGCCGAAACCACCGCAATAATTTTGATATTGGCGAGTTGTGCCCGCGGCCGTGCAGCACTCAACGCAGGCGCCTCATCCTCAACCTGCGCCAACTTGCCCAGCATGCTGCGCAAGCTCAGCGCACCACCGGCAAAGGGCTCACTCAGTTCGGCAGCCAGCGCCGGCAAGACCAGTCGCTCTGGCGCAGCAGACTGCGGCGCGGGCACAGGTTCCGGCGCAGGAGCTGGAGCGACCTGAGGTAGCGCAGCACTGGCAGCCCCTTGCGCACGACTAAAAAGACCGCCATGGGCAACCGCTGGCTGCACCGCTTCGGCCTTGGCTATTCCGGGCCAGCTCTCCAGCGAAGCACTGCCGGCATCTGCCTCAGCAATTTCTTGATACTGGCTTGCACGCCGACCAAACAGCTTAAACAAACTGGATATATCGCTCGAAGTACTCATGCGCCGAAAGTGACCAAGGTGGCTTGATAGAATGCAGGCGTCCGGTGCCAATTTTAAGGCGTCAAAAAAATGCAAGCTTTTTTAGACACACCACACATTCTAAAACAAATTCTTCCTGTAGGTGCGTCAATTCAACACAGCAATTTAAGCGCTGTAGCCACCCAACTCAGCGCAATTAAAAACCATTCGCAACCCGCATAAAAACTCGCCAACAGCATGCGCAAGATAACGTTGACTAAGCCTTATTTGGCCGTGCTCAGTTAACTGAGCGGCGCATCAGCCATCACTAGCACCCACCGCGCGGCACATAACCGCCGCTAACGCAGGCTGCGCAAGTGCACAAAGCCAAACGCCAGCACTTGCAAACGCTCCAGCCACGGTTGCGGACGAGCCTGCAGGCGGCGATTGAACAGCAGCATTTCCACCACATGAGCGATCAGGATGATGCCGGCGAGCCAGCCAAGACGCCCACCCAGAGGCTCCGGGAAAGGCATCAGCAGGTTGACCAAGGCGGCCACCCAAAACAACAACAGTAAGGCTTTAGCAAGTTTCCAGATCGGCATTTTCAAGTCCTCGATTTTTATAATTTTCGACGCAATGGATTGGCGCCAAATTTACCGCGTTCAAACTAACAGCAGGTGAGTGGCCAACAACCCCCTCCAAGGCATGGTCAAGGCACCCCGCTGGTTAAACCGCGCCTTAGTTGGCAGACTGGCAAACAGCAATTGATAATTCAAATGCATTTACCGCCTGAATTCCATGAGATAACCGCATGAATGATCTGCGCCAACTCCGTCACTTTGTCGCCCTGGCCGAACACGGTCATTTCGCCCGTGCGGCCACTGCGGTCAACCTCAGCCAACCGGCGCTGAGTCGTAGCATTCAGGCCCTGGAAAGCAGCCTCGATTGCCAGTTGCTGGAACGACCCAGTCGCGGTGTGAGCCTCACTGCTCACGGCCAGTTGGTGCTCGAACACGCCCGCCGCTTACTGGCCGGCAGCCGCGCCTTAGAGAATGCAGTTAGCCAGCTGGGCAATCTGCAGGCCGGCGAATTGCACCTGGGCTGCGGCCCTTATCCGGCCGCCCGGTTGATCCCGCAGACGCTGGGGCAATTCAGCGGCCGCTTTCCCAAAGTCCGCGTGCAGCTACTGATCGACGATTGGCGCAACCTGCGCCGGCGCCTGCTCAACGATGAGCTGGAGCTGTACGTGGCCGACATTCGCGAGTACGGCGCCGACCCGCAGTTGTGCGTAATCCCCTTGCAGCAATATCCCGGAGTAATTTTTTGCCGCCCCGGTCATCCCCTACTGGGCAAGGAACCCCTTGAACTCAACGCCTCACTCGACTATCCACTGGCCGGCACCTCCCTGCCCGCTACAATCAACCAGGCCATGCAAACGTTAACGGGCCGCGCCCACCCGCTGACCATTGAGTGCGACAACTTCATGGTGCTCAAAGCCTTGGTCAGCGCCAGCGATGCCCTGAGCATGGCGCCTTGGGATGTAGTCGCCGAGGAAGTGCTCAGCGGCAGCCTGGCCGCGCTCAATCTACCCCTGGAGCGTTTGGCGCAAAGCTCGGCCTATGGCCTGGTCAGCCGCAGTGGCCGCAGTTTGTCCCCGGCCGCCCAGGCCTTCAGCACGCTGTTGCAAGAGGTCGACCAGCACTGCGCCGCCCTCTTGCCAGCCCACACGGATCAGTCCAGCCGCTGAACCGCCGGCATCTGCCAGCTGCCCTGCAAGGCCGCAGCCTTGGGCCAATACAAACGCATATTGAGCAAAAACGGCCCCTGCGCGGTGCTCGGCAGCCAGTTGCTGCGTAGCCCGGCGGCCGGCTCAGTGGCTTGTAAGTAGAGATCCAACGAGCCATCACTGTTAAAGGTCAGCGGATCGCGATCACCCAGGGCATAGCGGTTCAGGGGATTGGCGATCAAGAAACCGTCCTGGTCATAGGCGGTCAGCGACCAGAAGGCTTTTACCGGCGGCAATTGCGCGGCGGTGAAGTGCAGGCGATAGCGCTGACTGCCGTCTAGCGGCTTGCCCTCGGCATCGACCTTGGTGTTGGGATAGGTGGCATCGTCCGGGGTATTGGCGCCCAGCCCCATCATCGCCACGGCCGCGCGCAAACCGTAGTTGTCGCCATAGTTGCCGATCGCCGCCGGTGGCGTGCTCCAGCCGTTCACCAGCGGCCCACCGGCGGTCCAGGCACTCTCCATGCGCCGGTTGGCCAGCCACATGCTCAGCTTGACCAGACCTTGTTTGAACAGACCCCAGTCGGCCGGCGCGCCCAGTTCTTGTAGCTGAGCGATGGCCGCCGCGTCGCCGGCGCTGGGTGGATTCGTGGTCAGCAGTGCCTGCAAACGCGTAAAGAACTGCTGCGCCGACAGCGCGCGCAATTGATACAAGGGCGCTTGCGGCTTCTCGGCACTGGCTTGCCAGGTTGGCGCGGTGGCTGGCTTGCCGGCTTGCCAGTCGGCCAGGCTGCGCAACTGGTACTGATCCTGCTGGGCATGCACCACGGCATAATCGGCGATGCCATTGGTCTGGGTCCGACCGAGCAGCCAGACCATGCTGGTGGGCGCGCGCAACAGGCTCAGACCCGGCGGCAGCTCGCCCTGCCAGTTGGGGCCAACCAGCAGGTAGGCGCCACTCTCGGGAATGCCGGTGCGGGTTCCCGGCGAGGCAAATACATTGGTCCAGGCATCCAGCAGCGGCATCAGGTAATAGCGCTTGGGGTCCTTGGGCAGCTCCAGCACCTGTGGACCCTGCTGCAGGTTCAGCCAGGCAATCGAATACAGGGTGTCGACATTCGGTCGCACCACTTCACGAAAGTCGGCGCCAGGAAATGCCCGCAGATTATTCAGCTGGTTCTCCGGCCCGCGAGTGCTCAGGTAGTACTGACGGGTGATGTCCATCATCACCAGCGGGTAGCCAAACACATAACTTTGCGCCGCCAGCCGCAGCTGCTCACGCTGGCTGAACAACAGGCCACCAAGCACCACCAGCACCAGACACAGACCGGCAAACAGCGGTTTCAACCAACCGCGCTGACGCGCAGGCAACGCACTTACGGGAGCAGTCATAGCAAATCCTTAGAACACACAAGCAAGGGGAAGCGAACTGGGCACGCTCTATTATTGTTTTCTTCAGTACGCCACAGGCCAAACACCCAGGGCGGTGCAGCAATTTCAGCAGCCCAGCTTAGCGATTTAGCCAGCCGCTGACAGGTGCGCCAAACAACCAATAATTGATCAAAGCGGCAACGGGCCTGAAGGGTTTTGCGCGCCATGCAGAGCTCTTATTTCAGTCACGGGCTGCCGTCGCGGCGATCAAGTCACGCTCGATCAGCCAGAGGCGATCCTGGCCCCACTGCGCCGGACAGTTATCGACCCGAAATGACGGAACCCCCCACAGGCCCAAACCGAACAGCTCCTCACGGTTGGCCTCAGCCACCGCCCGCCAGGATTGATCCGCCAAGGCCGTGGCCACCACCTCGGCATCCAGCCCGGCGCGACTGGCCAACAGCTGCAGGCCCGCATCGCTGCCGGCGTCGATGCCATCGGCAAACACCCCCTGTAAAAAGGACTCGGCAAACTCGCCGCCCTTGCCCAAGCCAATCGCCTGATGCAGCACCGCCAGGCCACGCTCGGTGGGCGCGCCGAGCGGGTCGGCAATGTCGCCAAAACGCAGGCTCAGTTGCTCGGCCTCACGCTTGCTGTCGCGAACGATATACAGGCGTTTCTCCAGCGGTACCGGCAAGCCGCGCATGGCCATCGGCAAGACAAACTGCAGGTGCAAGTGGGCGCCATAATGCGCCGCCAATTGCCGCACCCGCGCCACCGCCAAGTAGGTGTAGGGGCTGCGAAACGAGCAGTAAAAATACAACTGTGGCTGCGCCGAATTGGTCGGCCTGGCCCGGCACTCGACCCGTGGCAACGGCGCCAGCCAGGTCAGGGTGCCACGCGCCAAACCGGCACCGCGCAAGCGTTGCTCTAAGTAACGCAGGCGATCGACACCCCAATAACTTTCACCCTCAAAAAACAGCGTGGCGCCCAGGTAATGCCCCAGCTTGCGCCGCCGCGCCGCCGCACTGCTCAAGACCAGCTCAAGCTCCGCCGGGCTCACGCTGGCGGCGCGTAATTGCAGGGCCGTGCAGTCTCCCGACCAGAGCGCGCGACTGA
>JAIERD010000440.1 GCA_019747155.1 Pseudomonadaceae bacterium | reverse complement strand
TTAGGCAAGGCAAAAACAGGCGAGGACGCGGAGTTTACGAGTTGTAAATGAGCAGTCCGAGCCTGTTTTTAACGCTGTATAACCGAGCGCAGTAGTTTTCACGTTGCCTGAAAATGCGCCAGTGGCGAATTTAGAACAAAAGCCGCTGCTGGGGCTATGACCCTGTTGCAGACGGCTGTGGGCAAATGGGCAAATTCTGTGCTGAGCCCAGGAGTAAGGTGGCAGTTGCCTAGGTCATTTGGGTGGCGATAAAAGGTCAGGCAAATTGCGCCTTTTACCCGCCGGGAGGTTTTCATGAATGACTATCTGTGTTAAAAAAAACAAACACTAGACCCTGCCATTTACTGCTTCAGGAAACCTGCATGCCACTGCGTATTTGCATCCTTGAGACCGATAACATTCACCCCGATTTGGTTGACCAATTTCAGGGTTATGGTCGGATGTTTCAGCGTTTATTTGCCCGTCAGCCGATCGCGGCCGAGTTTGAGGTGTTCAACGTAGTTGCTGGCCAATACCCGGACGATCAACAGCACTACGACGCCTATCTAATCACCGGCAGCAAGGCCGATTCCTTCGGTAGTGATCCGTGGATTCAAACCCTGCGGGTTTTTTTGCTGAAGCGTTATCAGCTGGGCGACAAGTTGATGGGTGTGTGTTTTGGCCATCAGTTACTGGCCTTGTTGCTGGGTGGTAAAACCGAACGGGCCACTCAGGGCTGGGGCGTTGGCGTGCACCACTATGAGATCAGTGAGCAGCCGACTTGGATGCAGCCGAGCACCGAGCGTTTGGCCATGCTGATCAGCCACCAGGATCAGGTCACTGTGGCTCCGGATAACGCCACCATTCTGGCCAGCAGCGAGTTCTGCCCGATTGGCGCTTATTGCATTGGCGATCAGGTGTTGTGCTTCCAGGGTCATCCGGAGTTTGACCACGATTATTCGCGCTCAGTGCTGGAAATCCGCCAGGACATGTACGGCCAGCAGGTGTACAGGCGCGGCCTGACCAGCCTGCAGCACGAGCAGCAAGGCCAGATGGTGGCCGAGTGGATGATGCGCTTTGTCGAGCAGGGCAAGCGCTAGATTTACCCGGTGATTGCTCGGCCAGCGTTGCCCTGACGGCGCCAGCAGCTGGTCGGTGACGCGTGTGAACGGTAGACGTAGGAGCCAGCTTGCTGGCGATGCTTTGGTAGGGCGTGGATCGCCAGCAAGCTGGCTCCTACAAAAAAGAGTTTTGTAGGGTGGGCTTTAGCCCACCCTACGGATTACAGCCAGCCCAGACGTTTGAAGTTGGCGAATAACGTGCAGCAGCCCACGCCGATAATCCCCAGTACGCCGAAGTAGCCGTAGTGCCAGGTCAGCTCCGGCATATTCTGAAAGTTCATCCCGTAGATCCCGGCAACCGCCGTGGGGAAGGCCAGAATCGCCGCCCAGGCGGCGAATTTGCGTTGCACCACGCTTTGTCGTGACGACTCCAGCAACAAGCCGATCTCGATGGTTTGGCTGGCGATGTCGCGCAGTACGGTCAAGTCTTCCAGCAGGCGGTTGACGTGAATCGCCACGTCGCGAAAGTACGGCCGCATGTGTTTGTCGATAAAGGGAAACGACAGGCTTTGCAGCTCTTGGCAGACCTCTGCCAGCGGGGCGACGTGGCGGTGCAGGCGCAGCAAGTCGCGGCGCAGGCCATGGATACGCTCGATGTCGCCTTGGCTGAGGGATTGGCCGAGCACGCTTTGCTCCAGCTCATCGATCTCACTGTGAATCAGCTCGGTGACCGGCCGGTAGGTTTCCACCACGAAGTTGAGCAGCGCGTAGAGCACAAAGTCCTCGCCGTTGGCCAGCAACAGTGGCTTGGCTTCACAGCTTTGCCGCACATGGGAGTAGGGTGATGAGTCGCCGTAACGAGCGCTGATGATGTAGCCGGTGCCGGCAAAAATATGGGTTTCGATAAACTCCAGTTTGCCGTCGACCCGTAACGGCGCGTAGAGCACCATAAACAGCGCATCGCCAAAGGTTTCCAGTTTCGGCCGGCTGTGCTGCCCTAGAGCGTCGCTAATCGCCAGGTCATGCAGGTTAAATTGCCGCTGCAGGCTGGCCAGCTCTTCGCTGTTGGGCTGCTGCAGACCAATCCAGACAAAGTGCTCGGGCTTGGCGGCCCACGCGGCGCCTTCGTCCAGATTAATGTCGGTGACCTTTTTACCTTTGGCATAAACCGCTGCAGCTACTACTCGTCCCATCTGCGTATCCAATCCTTGCTGGTGAAAATCAGTCGGTGCAAAAATCCAGCTTAACCCATCGCAGGCCAGGTTTTTCACGGCAATAAGCAAGCAGTCCAGCGTCTGAGCCGGTAGCCTTGCTGCTTTTTAGGGAGAGCCTGCATGTCGTTGGCGATTGTTTTACAGGCCGGGCTTTGGGCCTGGCTGGCCGCCAGTACCTTGTTGGTGGGGGCCTTGATTGGTTTTTACTGGAGCTTGCCGCGTAAGGTGGTGGCCACGGTAATGGCCTATGGCAGTGGCGTGCTGATTGCCGCGCTGTGTTTTGAGCAGATCCCCGAAGCGCAACGCCTCGGCGGTATTTGGCCGACCCTGGGCGGTTTGCTGCTCGGTGGGGTGGTGTTTGTGGCGGCCAATGAATGGCTCGAATACCAGGAGCGTAAGCACCGCAGCACGTCGTCGGGCAAGGCGCCGGTGGTGGGTTTGCTGATTGCCGCCGGGGCCTTTCTGGATGGTATTCCAGAATCCTTAGGCCTGGGGCTAGGCTTACTCGGTGGTGGCAATGTCAGTTTGGTGATGATGATTGCGATCCTGTTAGCCAACTTGCCGGAAGGCTTGGCCAGCGCCGCCGGGCTTAAAGCCGAGGGTCGCAGCGCCGCTTATGTGTTCAGTGTTTGGGGGGGGATTGTGCTGCTCTCCGGGGTGGCGGCCATGCTCGGGCCGTTATTGATGGCCGATTTGTCGCCGCTGTGGTTGTCGTTCGCGCTGGGTTTCTCCGCCGGTGCGGTGCTGTGCATGCTGGTCGATACGCTGATTCCCGAAGCCTTTGCCGAGACCCATGCCTTTACCGGATTAATCACCTTATCTGGGTTCATGACCGCCTTTGCCTTGAGTAATTTGCTCTAAAGCCAGCGCCGCTGGTGCCTTGGCAATCCCGTTGGAACGGGGCTTGCGCTACACTGCGCGGCGTTTTGATTAGCCAGAGAAGCCGCCATGCCTTGCCAGAGCCCGATTATTGTTGCCCTCGATTTCCCCACCGCTGACGCTGCCTTGGCGCTGGCGGCTCAGCTCGATCCAGCCCAGTGCCGGCTCAAGGTCGGTAAAGAGTTGTTCACCCGCTGCGGGCCGTCGATTGTCGAAGCCTTGCAGGCGCAGGGTTTTGAGGTGTTTCTCGATCTGAAATTTCATGATATTCCCAACACCACCGCCATGGCGGTAAAAGCGGCGGCCGAGTTGGGCGTGTGGATGGTCAATGTGCACTGCTCCGGCGGTTTGCGGATGATGGCGGCGTGCCGCGAAACCCTGGAGCAAATCAGTGGGCCGAAACCCTTGCTGATCGGCGTGACCGTGCTGACCAGCATGGAGCGTGAGGATCTGGCCGGTATTGGTCTGGATGTCGAACCGCAGGCGCAGGTGTTGCGTCTGGCCGGATTGGCCCAGCAGGCCGGTTTGGATGGTTTGGTCTGTTCGGCCCAGGAAGCCAGCGCCCTGAAAACCGCGCACCCGCAGTTACAGTTGGTGACTCCAGGGATTCGTCCGGCCGGCAGCGCTCAGGATGATCAGCGGCGGATACTGACCCCGGCGCAAGCCTTGCAGGCCGGCTCCGATTATCTGGTTATCGGTCGGCCGATCAGCCAGGCCAGCAACCCGCAGCAAGCCTTGGCTGCGGTGCTGGCGGAGTTGGGTTAAATTCTAGAGGGTCTGGGCAGTAGGGTGGGCTTTAGCCCACCGTTTCTGTGCGTAGTGTTGGTGGGCTGAAGCCCACCCTACGTTTGTGTTGCCTTACTCGACCTTCAACACCAGCTTGCCGAAGTTCTCGCCGCTGAACAGTTTCAGCAGGGTCTCGGGGAAAGTCTCCAGGCCGACCACTATGTCTTCGCGACTCTTGATCTTGCCGCTGGCCAGCCAACCGCCCATTTCTGCCGCTGCCTCGGCGAAGCGCGGGGCGTAGGTCATCACCACCATGCCTTCCATGCGGGCGCTGTTGACCAGTAAGTTCAGGTAATTGGCCGGGCCTTTGACCGCTTGTTTGTTGTTGTATTGGCTGATGGCGCCGCAGATGATCACCCGCGCTTTGAAGGCCAGACGGGTCAGCACCGCGTCGAGAATGTCGCCGCCGACGTTGTCGAAATACACATCCACGCCTTTCGGGCATTCGCGCTTGAGGCCGGCAATCAGATCTTCGTTTTTGTAGTCGATCACGCCGTCAAAGCCCAGCTCGTCGATCAGTGATTTGCACTTCTCGGCGCCGCCGGCAATGCCAATCACCCGGCAGCCTTTGAGTTTGGCGATTTGCCCGGCAATGCTGCCGACCGCACCGGCCGCGCCGGAGATCACCACGGTTTCACCGGCTTTAGGCTGGCCGACATCGAGCAGGGCGAAGTAGGCGGTCATGCCGGTCATGCCCAGCGCCGACAGGTACAGCGGCAGCGGCGCACGGCTTGGGTCGACCTTGTAGAACCCCTTGGGTTCGCCGATGAAGTAATCCTGCACGCCCAGTGCGCCATTGACGTAGTCACCCACGGCAAAGCCCGGGTTTTGCGAGGCGATCACTTTGCCGACGCCGAGAGCGCGCATCACCTCGCCCAAGCCGACTGGCGGAATATAGGACTTGGCATCGTTCATCCAGCCGCGCATGGCCGGGTCCAGCGACAGGTATTCGTTCTTGACCAGAATTTGCCCCGCCCCCGGCTCGCCCAGGACGGTTTCGACATAGCTGAAGGTCTCCCGGCTGGGCAGGCCTTGCGGGCGTTGGGCGAGTAAGAATTGACGGTTGTGATGGACACTCATGGCAGGCACTCACGGCTGGTAACGCTGATGGGTAGCCTTCTTTGATAGCCCCGAATCGGCCTGTGGGCAAGTTTTGCCGCGCCGCGAAATACCGCGAGATCTATTTAACTGATAAAGCTTGAGCGGCTGGCTAAGCGGGATTTCTGCATGCTCAGTGGATGGCCGGCCGCGCACGCGGTGTGATTACTGCCCGCTCGCGTTGAAGTCCGGTCCGCTGCACGGGCCTTGCAGGCAACTGGCTTCGACCCAGCCGATGGTTACTGCAAACGGGCTGTGTACGGCTAAGAAGTCACTGCCTTCCTGCATGCGTACCAGCAGCCATTCCACACCTTGGGCATCTTGATGGCGCTGCAGCAGTTGCAGGGCGGCACCGGGCAGATAGCGGCGGGTAACATTGCCAAATATAGCCGCGACATAACGCTCGCTGCCGCTCGCTTCGTACTGGTTTAGTCGCTCAGGCGAGGAACGCAGCGTTACGCCACCTTTAGCCATTTGCATGCCGGAGGCTGGCGACATGTTGTTGGGCAGTTCTAAGTATCTTGAGACGTCATCACGGCTGGTGAAGTGTTCTATATCGGCGGATATATAACTATTAATAGGGTCGTCGCAGCAGCCACCCATATATTCAAGAAATTGTGGTTTTGGCTGTATTTGAATAAACAATAACTCTCCATTTAGATAGCTAAGGAGGCGCTGAATTAATCGCCTCCAAATCTCCGATGACCGAATCGCTCATCGAAATCCAATCAATTCCGAAGT
>JAIERD010000572.1 GCA_019747155.1 Pseudomonadaceae bacterium | reverse complement strand
GTCACCGGCCTACTGGGGCAACATCCTGGAGCCGATTGTCGCGGCGCATTACACCAAGCGCAGTGGCAACCGTGTGCGGCGCATCAATGCCGTGCTGCAACACCCTGATGCCGAGCTGAGCTGGATGCTTGCAAACATCGATCGTGAGGTGATAGGTGCCGACGACGTGCAGATTCTCGAATGTAAAACAGCCGGCATAAACGGGGCACGCCTCTGGAAAGAGGCGTGCCCCGAGTATGTGCAGTTACAGGTGATGCACCAGCTGGCCGTCACAGGCAAACAGGCTGCAGATGTCGCGGTACTGCTGGGTGGTCAACATTTAGAGATCCACCGTATCGAGCGGGACGAACGCATGATCAGTCGCTTGATCGAGCTGGAGCGTAAGTTCTGGAACTACGTGGTGACCGACACCCCACCACCGGCCGATGGCTCGGACTCGGCTGATCAAGCGCTGCGCTGCCTTTATCCTGCAGACAGTGGCCAGGTGGTGGACTTTAGCGCTAATCCGGCGCTGGCGATTGCTTACGTTGAACTCAAGTCTGTTCGCCAAAGCATTGCGCAGCAGGAAAAGCGTGAATCTCAGCTCAAGCAAACCCTGCAGCAGGCCATGGGCGAGGCTACCCGTGCGCAGTTTTCCAGCGGCTATATCACTTGGAAGAAAGCCAAAGACAGTACCGCACTGGATGTAGCCACGATGCTGAAAGAAAAGCCTTACCTACAAGTCCGCTACGCCATGGTCAAGGAAGGCAGCCGCCGTTTCCTGATTGCCTGATATGCCCAGCACCCCAATCCAGCCACCCTGACAGTTAGCGCTGTCTCGGTAGCTTTTTTATTTTCAGATGAAGGAAAGCCACCATGCTTAAAGGTCTCGCTATCACCCCACCGATTCTTGGGCGAATTTCCATCGGCAAGGTCGTCGAGAAAAACGGCAAGCGCCTGCCGGAAAAAGATGATCAATTCACCATAACCTCGCAGGTGCAGAGCCGGGACGGCTGGTTGCTGCATCCGTTAGATGAGGCGTTGCGTAAAAACCAAGAAGGCAAGCTGCGCAGCATTCCGATCCGACTGCTGTTCAACGAACCTGATTTGAATTTTCGTGCCGAGTACAGCCTGTTCGACCGAGCCACCGGACGACCGGTTTGCGTGGGCAATGGTGAGACCTGCAAGCGGCAATGCGCGGACGGAATTCAATCGCTGCCCTGCCCGTCACCGGATGGTTGTTCGCTGGCGCAAGGGGGCGCGTGCAAGCCCTACGGACGGCTCAACGTGGTGATCGGCGATGAGGACTCGCTGGGCAGCTTTGTGTTCCGTACCACCGGCTTCAACAGCATCCGCACCTTGGCGGCACGCCTGCAATACCTGCAAGCCATTTCCGGCAATCGCCTGGCCTGCTTGCCGTTGGAACTACGGTTGCGCGGCAAATCCACCCGGCAAAGCCATGGCGCGCCTATTTTCTACGCAGACATCACCGTCAGGAACGGCATAACGCTGGAAGAGGCCTTGTTAGCGGCGCAACAAATCAACGACTCCCGCATCGCTGCAGGCTTTGATCAAACCGCCTTAGACAACGCCGCCCGACTGGGCTTTAGCAACGGAGCTTTTGAAGACAGCGAAGAAGACTCAGGGGCTGTCGTCGAAGAGTTTTACCCGGCGGCAACTGATGATGAGCCTGGTCATGAAGCACCAACACAGCGCCAGGCATCCGCAGCAAAACCCTCACTCGCAGCGAAGCTCGAATCCAAGGCTGGGCAAATCGGCTCGGCGCACTGATTGCTGCGCGATAAGCCGTCAGCGTGGGTTGCGTTACAGCAGCTCACGCCCAGCCCTACTAACCAGAGGTGAATCCCATGATCGTATTGCGTTTTTTTGCTTTGTTGTTGGCCTTTATAGGCGTACTAGCTGCATGCGCGGTGGCAGTTTTAATCGGCATCGTCATGCTGCGTTTCTTGCCGATTTTGATTATTGCAGCGCTGGCTTGCATGTTGTTCTGGTGGCTACTGAAGAAAGCAGCGGTTCGCATTAACGTGAATTAGTGCTGACGGCATAACTGGGGGCCTGCAGGCACAGGCTCCCGATTTGCTCCGATGCCGACACCAACGTTCCCGCCCATGCGCTCAAAGCCAGCAATACAACATCAAGCCAACGCCAGCCTCGCCTGCTTACCCAGCTCGGTCAAACAGTACCGCTGCAAGCGACTATTCGGCTTATTGGGTAACGTCATGCTAATCAGCCCTGCATCCAGCGCTGGGCGCAGATAACGCTCGCGAAACGACTTACGGTCGGACAACCCTAATATTGCCTGTAACTCCTCGCGGCTCATCTCGCCGGCGATGCGCCTGAGTAGCTCAGCGACTTGGGGGGGTAACTTGAGGGGCGACTTGAGGGGTGGAAACCTGAATAGCGTCGCGCAGCATTGTCAGCATAAACACAATAAACGGCGCACATTCACTGAGCCGACTGTCATTGATCGCCGCGTAGTAATCAGCCTGATGAGCATGCACTAGGCTCCCCACCGGCACACCACTAGCTGACCAACGTATTTAACGTCACCGAGCAAGTACTGCAAAGGCAGTGGTAATGTATCAAACAGCCTCAACAACCTAGCCGGACTATGCTCTAGCCGGCCATCGTCAGCTAATCAGCGAGAGTCCGATATGGAACATCCAATTGTGTTGTCACCTCGTCCCATCGTCCTGGTTGTAGACGATACGCCGGACAACCTGAGCCTGATGAGCAGCCTGCTCAAGCCCATCTATGAGGTCAAGCTGGCCAACAACGGGGCAAAGGCGCTGCAGCTTGCCCAATCGGACAGCCCACCTGACCTGATATTGCTAGACATCATGATGCCGGAGATGGATGGCTACGAGGTCTGCCGTCAACTCAAGTTCGACGCCAAAACCCGCGATATCCCGGTGATATTCCTCACCGCCAAGGTCGAAGTGGAAGATGAGCGTTTAGGCCTGGAACTCGGTGCCGTTGATTACATCACCAAACCAGTGAGCCCACCGATTGTCCTTGCACGGGTCGAGACCCATCTCAGCCTCAAGCGAGCGGCTGACTTTCTGCGCGACAAGAACTCTTACCTAGAAAACGAAGTGCAACGTCGTGCTCAGGAAATTACCGCGATCCAGGATGTGACTATTCTGGCGATGGCCTCGCTCGCGGAAACACGCGATCCGGAAACGGGCAATCATATCCGCCGCACCCAGAACTACGTCAAAGCATTGGCCATCCAGCTGCGTAAGGACACGCGCTACAGCGACATAATCACAGATGCTTTTATCGACCTGTTGTACAAATCGGCGCCGCTGCACGACATAGGCAAGGTGGGCATTCCCGACCGAATTTTACTTAAACCTGGGCGTTTCACCGCCGATGAATTCGAAGTCATGAAAACCCACACCACTCTGGGTTTCAAAGCGATAGAGCACGCTGAGACGTCACTAGGCATACCCGTGGCCTTTCTCGATATGGCCAAGGAAATTGCCCTTTATCACCAGGAAAAATGGGATGGCTCTGGCTACCCTGAAGGTCTGGTAGGCGAAGCAATTCCTCTTTCCGCACGCCTGATGGCTGTGGCAGATGTCTACGATGCCCTGATCAGTCGCCGCGTATATAAAGAAGGTATGCCTCACGAAAAAGCGGTTGGCATCATCATCGACGGCCGCGGCAGTCACTTCGCTCCAGACCTGGTCGATGCCTTTATGGCCATCGAGGATGAGTTTCTTACTATCGCCCAGCGTTTTGCCGACAGCGATGAAGAGCTGAAAGATAAAATCGACTACCTCGACAAGGCTCTGAGCGAAAAACCATGAACAAAGTCCGCTGGAAGCTATCAGCCGCATTATTGCTGTCGCTTCTGCTGGCAGGCGCCGCCGATTTTGTCTATGTGCTAGTTGAGCGCAACACGTATCAACAGATGCTCGCCAACCGCATCCAGCGTGAAGCCGACAACCTCCTCGAGCTAACGCTGTCTAGCAAAGGCATGGGGGCCGTGCAATTGGCGGGCAGGCTCAATCGGGAAATCCAGCAGATAGTTCTCGACGGCAGCACATTCCAGGACCAAGCACGTGAAGCGCTGCAAGTTCTAGCCACAGCCACTGGGGCCGATCATGCCTTAGTCGTTAACGCCAAGGGCATCATTGTCCAAGACTGGGACCAGAATGGCCGTAATGCAGTTGGCCTAGACGTCGGTTTCCGCTCCTATTTCCAGCAGGCCATCAGGGGCAAGGAAAACGTCCAATCCGCCGTCAGCTTGAGCACTGACGAGCGCATGCTCTACGTATCTGCGCCAGTTTTTCGAGATCGTTCCGCATCCAGCCCGATCACTGGAGTCGTCGTCGCCCGCTTCAATATGAAGATACTTGATCAGTTCCTTGCTGGCTGGGGAGATACCATCGGCTTGCTCATATCACCTGACGGTGTGGTCATGGCCAGTAACAAACCTCAATGGCACTTGCGCGCCATCGGTCCACTGTCAGCCGCTCGCCTGCAAGAGTTGCAGGCAACCAAGCAATACGGCGCGCATTTCTCATTCACACATGAAACGCCTTTGCCCGCGACAGACACAACAACCCTAAGCATTGCAGGCAATGACTACCTTTCCAATTCAGTAGATATCAATTGGAATGATCCCAAGGGACCATGGACCCTGCTATTGCTAAGCGAGCAGTCACAGGCCACACCACTGGGTAAGCGCACCCTGTTATTCGGCACGGTGTTGTTACTTTGCCTAGTTTCTTTACGCTTATTGCACGAACGCCAACTGCGAAAACAGAACACCAGGGAGCGAGCCGACCTGTTCGCCTTTCAGCAAGCACTGATCGATACCCTCCCCCACCCACTGTTTTACACCGACCGCGATACCCGCCTGCTCGGCATCAACCAAGCATTCCGCGAGATGTTCAAAGCAAGTACGGAGACACTCCTGGGTAACCGCTTGATCGAACTCAGCATCCTGCCGCCAAGCGAATCCGAGCGCATTCAGCAGGAAATCACTGAGGTTATTGATACCTCTCAGTGCCTGCAAAGGGAGATAAGCCTGCCTCTTGGCACTGGCCATACTCACCAACTGCTGTACTTCATCTCAGGCGTGCAACTGGGTGACAGTAACCTAGGTGGGGCGGTCGGCAGCCTGGTTGATGTCAGCCCAATCCGCGCCGCTGAGCACGCCATGATGGAGGCTCGCGACCGTGCCGAAAGCGATCGCCTGCGACTACACGACAGCGAACAACGCATCCAGTCAATGATCCGCAACGTTCCTGGTGTGGTGTATCGCTGCCTGCCCTACCACCCCTGGACCATGCTGTTTGTCAGCGATGAAATCGAAACACTCACCGGCTACCCAGCCAGTGACTTTGTTGGACCTGACGCCATTCGCACCTTCGGCGATCTGATGCACAACGACGATATCGAACCTACCAGCCAGAATACTGCGCTGGCCATCCGCGAACAGCGTCAATACATCAACGAGTACCGAATCAAGGATCGCAGCGGCATCACCCACTGGGTCGATGGCCGGGGAATGGCCAGTTACGACGCCAGTGGCCAACCTGAGTTCCTCGATGGAGTGGTCTTCGATTTCAGCGAGCGTAAACAGGCTGAAGCGACCGTGCTGGAAGCCAAACGCATCGCCGAGGATGCCACCCGCACCAAAAGTGAATTCCTCGCCAACATGAGCCATGAGATCCGCACACCGATGAACGCCATCATCGGCATGGCTCACTTGGCCCTGCAGACCGAACTGG
>JAIERD010000498.1 GCA_019747155.1 Pseudomonadaceae bacterium | reverse complement strand
CCAAAAGCACCGGCCGCAAGCGGCCGGATTAAATGAACAAATTAATCAATGATCAATTCACTGCGGACGGGGCGGACGCGAAGCTCGTAGTTCTTGCCGCTGGTGACCTGAGTGCCATCAACGAAGTCCATGGTGAATGCGTTGTCGGCGGAGCGCTGCGAACTCGACCAGTACCAGGCATCTGCAAAGGCCTCAGCGCCGCCATGCTGGAAGACCGCCACAGTGGTCTGCGCTGGCGACTCTTCGGTGTACAGGGTGCCGATGGGCAAGCTGTTCGGGTTGTCGCCGTCGCGACCCCAGCAGTAATTGACCTCGGTTGTTGGCTTGAGGTTTCGGTACTGCAGCTCTTGCTGATCGCGCGCCGGGATAGCCCAGTCGCTGTAGCCGCCAATCTCCAGCGCCAGAACCTTCTGCGCCACTTCGCTGCCAGTGGCGGCCATGGCCTCGGTGTTGGCGCGGCCATCGGTGAAGCTGTCGGCGCCTTCGATCTTCACGCCGTACTCGCCCCACTTGCCTTTCAGCTCATGCTCGAGGCCCGCAGTGATGACCAGGTAGCGCTTGCCATCCTGAACGGTGACCCCGGAGAAGTAGCCGCCGCCGTAGGCTTGGCCGATTTCTGGGAGAGTGAATGCTGGTACTGCTCGGGCTGCTGATTGCATGGTGCTTCCTCTTTTTTAGGGCAACAAAAAAGGCGCTGATGCGCCCCGGTGCCGATCAAAAACGAATTAGTGAATGATTAAATGAACACTCTGCGGACGGGGCGGACGCGAAGCTCGCCGTTCTTGGCGTGGCTGAGCTGAGTGCCAACACCGAAGCTCATGCTGAATGCGTAGCCGGCGGAGCGCTGCGAGCTGCTCCAGTGCCAGCCCTTGCTGAACACCTCAGGGCACACTGCCTCAGCCGTCTGCAGCTCACGGCGTGCCGGTAGGTAGAAGTCGCTGTGGCCGTCACGGGTGAAGGCAGCGCACGCCTCTGCAGCTGGATGCGACTTACCTGAGGCGATCAGCGCTTTAGTGTTGGCCAGGCCGTCCCAAGGGCTGTCAGCGCCTTTCACTTCGAGGTCACGCGGGCCGTACTTCAGATCCTCGAACTCAGCATCTGCACCAGTCGGCACGATCAGGTAGTAGTCGCGGGCACCATCAAGGCCGCGCATCAGGCCAGCATTCACGCCGCCTTGGCCAGGCCAGTTGGCGCCAAGCGGCGGCACAGCTCCAGCAGGAAGTGACGGCGCGGGCTGCTGTGGCACAACTTGGCCGAGGAACGCCGCAAGGGCGAACTGCGCAACGGTTGCGGCGGGCAGCTTGAGCGTGCCGTCGCCAATTTTCAGGGTGATCATTTCGGGCTTCATGGGTCGTCCTTTTGGGGTGGCATGATTGGGTGATTAGGGGATAATTCCGGTGCCGCCCGCTCGGCCGGCTGCATCAGGCGGCTATTAACTGGCCGGGTAGGGCGGTACTAGGCGTGATCGTCTTCGGTGACGGAGGCGACACCAACATCAAGGTCGCGCAACTCCTGAATCGAGATGGTTGCCACCCCGTCGGTAACTGCCCACTGCGGAAGCTCAAGGCTTCGGAACGTCCCGCAGAAGTGGCGGTAGGCGCCAAGCGCGGCACGCCGGAAAGACTTGGCCGCGATGTGACCAACAGGGATGGTCTTACCCCCCCTGCAACTTCAGGTCAAACACGGCCAGGTCGGCGATCCGCTTTGCTGCTGCGCGAACCGTGCTCGGCGCCAAACCAAAGTGCTCGGCAGCTTCGCCAACAGACATGCCTTTCAGGGTGTCGAATATCTGCTGGTCGCGCGCAGGATTGCGCAGCCCGGCGTAAATCACATTTTGCATGGTCGTTCTCCAGTCAGGCGCCGCCCTCCGTGACCGGATGCAGCAATAAGGGTGTGGGTTACTCGGCTTCGGCAGGCGCCACGAACTCGGCGAGTTGGCGTGACACTTTTGCGGATACGCTTATTTTGTGTCGTGACACGGCAAGGAAAGGCGCGGACGCCTCAGGCCCTGCCTCGTGCAGCCGAAGCAGCAGGGTCTGAATGGCCTCTCGCCAGTCGTCAACGCCGTGCCAGAGCATCAGCTCGGTCAATGCAGCATCAGGCGCTGCCGGCAGGTGAAAGCGGCAGATCCGCCCGCCGAGGCGCGCCAAGTCCTTCTTCTCTTTCTCGATCTTCGTGGCTTGCCGTTCGGCATTCGTTTTTGGTGGCATGACTCAAGTCCAGGTGTGCGCTGCGGCGGCGGGCGGCAATGGCGCGGGTTGTTCGGCGGGTCATGCACTCAAGCTCATCTTGGGGCCGCGCTTGATGCTGTACATCCGCATCCAGCGCATTACTGAGTTACGGGAAACGCCAGCGGCGGTCGCCATTTCGTCGACTGTGCTGCCGGCTGCGGCCAGCTCGCGGATAATTGTCAGCGGCTTTTTGCGCTGCTCGTCGCGCCAGGCCTTTTGCGCGCTGACGATTGCTGGCGTTATGACTGCGACCTTGCGAGTGCTCGGGATTTTTAGCCCGTACTTGGCACAGATGCGCCGCGCCGTTGCGCCACCGATCTTGAGCTCAACCTTGATTGCGCTCGCCCCGGCACCCAGCGCGATCTGCTGGCGCATGCGCTCGGCGAGCAGGTCATCTTTCGAGTGGTCAGCAACTGACCGCGAAACGGCTTTGGTGCTGATCACTGGCTTGGTATTGCCGGCCAGTTCGATTGCACCGCCAGCCTGCAAGAAGTGCTCGATCGCATTGGCGAGCATGCCGCGCTCTGCGTTTTTGGCTGCGATGTAACCGCCGTGAATGCTCGTCATGCCGCCACCTTAGCTGTCAGTGAGTCGGCAAAGCTGCAGGCCTCTGCGTGGTTGCGCCGCCAGCCCTTAACTTTGCCGGTGATGCTGTCGGTGATGCTGAACAGGCCCTTGCTCACTGGCTTTACCTTGAAGCGCGCCGGAGCCACTGGGGGAGTGCGGTTGGCCAGCCGATAGAAGTCGGCCGTGGCCATGTTCGAACGCTGGCGCAGGGCGTCGAGTACGTCGCGGCGCTGCTGAATTTGCTGTTGCATGGTTGGCTCCTTGCTAGGGCTGGCAATGGTTGAGGCAATAAAAAGCCCGGCGGTTGCCAGGCGTGTTGAATTAGTTGCCGGGTTACGGTTCCCGGCTGCTTGGCAGTCGCTCATGCGGTCAGCCAGGCCGTTGGCGCGGATGTGAACCCGCGATTCCTTTTTCTGCCCTCATCCGTAAAACGAAAAGGGCACACCAACTTGATAAATCCAGTTGGTAGTTTGATGCAGCGAGATTGCTGCATCGGGTTGTGACCTGAGTCCAGGGCAGTTCCACCCATACGGGCGAGAAGGTGGCCGCCCTGCTATCTGCTTTCCGGTGAACAGATCACAACCCGATGCAGTCTTCCGCAAGGCTCATCGGGGCCGCTTACGCTGGCCAGGCGAGGTGCTTCGTTAGCGTTTTGGCCCCTTGTACCACCAGCGGGCCAAGCCAATACCAACCGCCAGCGGCACAACGGCCGCCGACACAATCAACAGGGTCACGCCCACTATTTGGCAATCTTGGGCAGCGGGAACGGCAAGTTGGTGTTGCACTGACCATCTTGGTTTGCGTACTGGGGCCGCGCTTTAAAGTCGGCTTCAGGCATGCAGCCAATCGTGCCGCTGACTGTCGAGCATTTAAGCTTGGCGACTTGCCGGCCATCTTTGGTTACCAGATCAATGGATGCCCAACCGTCACCCGTAATGCACTTTGGCGACACGGTGCTGTCGCCGCGCATGATGATGTTTACGTCTGGTTGGTTGCTGGCGGCGCGATAGGTGCGGGCATTGAACTCGGCATTTTCCAGTACCTGAGCGCGGGCCATTTCCTGGGTCTCAAACGATGCTTCTTTTTTGCTGCAGCCGGCAAGTGCGATGCCGATCAGCAGGACAGCAGTAAGACTTTTAACTAAACGCATGGTGCTTCCTCTTGCTTGGTTGATTTCCCAATGCAGCCTGTCGCCAAGCTGCATCAGTGAAACTGTCCGCTTGCTGCTAGTCGACGCTGATGTTTCCGCCTCCTGGCTTCTCGATTGTTTTCAGCATTTCTCGCTGAAGCTCGCCGATGGCCCAGGCCGTGGCCATGATTGCTAGCTCTCTACAGCCGGCGTTATCGCCACTGAAGCCTTCCACCCCGATGCCGGTTGAGGTGATAGTCACGCGCCCCGTTTGGGTTATTTTCATTTGCTCGGCGTTGCTCATTGCGCTCTCCCGGCTGGTTTCCCAATGCAGCCTGTCGCCAAGCTGCATCAGTGAAAGTGTCCGTCTCTCCACTACGCGCATCGCCTCGGTTTCCCCACCTGCCAGCGTCACGCATTTCATGTGCGGCGATCTTCGTTGGTGGCTTGCTATGCTTAGCGCTGACAACAGAGGGCGTAAGCATGGGAGCTGATAACGATGACCAGCACCGAGATCCGGTAATCGATAAAGCGACTCGCGAGTTGAGGCGAGTGTTTGTGCTCGTCAATCGTGAATCATCGAAGCAAGAAGCCTCTGCCGAGGATTCGGCAAAGCAAGCCGACAAAGTGGCGGCCAAGACAGCCAAGCGCCTTCTTCTTAAGGAGCGTAAAAAACAAAAGGCAGCGCGAGAGGCTGCGCTTGCCGAGATATTGCAGTCGCTTACCAGGCGCGCCAAATGCGCAGAGTGTTCAGCTGAATTGCCAGCTATAAGCGATGACTTCACGCCGCGTATTTGTAAAAAGTGCCTAGATAGAAATGCGGCGCTATCTCTGGACGTGCGCCCCAGATCAAGCACCCAATACACCGAAATACAAATCTTTCCGGGAGGCTCGCCCGGAAGCGGCCGCCGAAAATAGGCATTACTTCCAGTGACCCGCTACTGGCGTCGATCACTGGATTGCATCTGATTTCAAATAGCGTTGCTTCCCGTTTCATTCCTCGTTTGTTGCTAGGTAATTTCAAAGACCTAGTCCGCGAGGCGGGGAGGATCATTTCGCTGATCCCCTGGCTAGCCGGTGAGCCTCCGGCTTGTTTGTGTCTTCGCTGCGATTTGCTGCGGCGATGGAGTAACAGTACCAATGGTTTTAATTATTGTAAACGCCGATGGTAATATTATTTTTCGTACATAAAGACCTGCCTATGGCGCGGCGCAGGCGTACTGGGAGGAGTGGCGCTCTGGTAGAGTTAGCCATCACGATCAGGGAGGGGGCTTTATGCGTGGATTGATTGCTGTCTTGGCGTGGCTGCCGGCGATTGCGGGTGCGCAGATCTACAAATGCACTGACGCGCAAGGCCGCGTAAATATGACCGACAAGCCGTGCGGGGCATCATCCGCAAAAGTCGAAAAAATCGATAATGTTCCAATTCAGGGCTTGGATAAGGTCATGCGCGATGCTCGCGCCGGTAGCGCCAATGCCGATCAAAGGATAAAGCAGTTTGATATGAGGATGGCGCAGCGGGCTTCAGCCCGATCATCACATCAAGGCTTATCGATCGGGATGACAGACAGCGATGTGATGGCGCTGGATAACTGGGGATACCCTGACGACAAGAATGTCACCCAAACCCCGAGCGGCACGAGCGAGCAATGGGTCTACTCGACGGACCCTGATAATGAATACGAAAACATGTACCTGTATTTCGTAACCGCTCCATAAACCCCACCTTCAAATGATCCAAGTACGGTCTGATGCTGTGCTCCCGATTTCTTTCTGGA
>JAIERD010000257.1 GCA_019747155.1 Pseudomonadaceae bacterium | reverse complement strand
GGCAGCCTTTAGCGCCTGCCCGCACACCGCAGGCTCGTTTTATGTCTGACCAAAGCTCGCGCGCCTTGCCGCATAAAAGCTGGCGCGCCGCCCTTGCTGCCTACGCCACGCCGGCCTCGCTGGCCCTGCTATTGCTCGGCTTCGCCGCAGGCCTGCCTTACATGCTGGTGTTCTCAACGCTGTCGGTATGGCTGCGCGAGGCCGGTATTGCCCGGGAAACCATCGGTTTTGCCAGCCTGATCGGCCTGGCCTATGCGTTTAAATGGGTCTGGTCGCCGCTGCTCGACCAATGGCGCTTACCCATCCTGGGCCGCTTGGGCCGACGCCGCTCCTGGCTGGTGCTATCGCAAACATTGGTCGCCTTGGGCTTGGTGGCCATGGCTTTTTGCGACCCCAAGATACACCTCAATGGGCTGATTGCGATTGCCGTGGTGGTGGCCTTTGCCTCCGCCACCCAAGACATCGCCGTGGATGCCTATCGCCTGGAGATCGCCGACGACAGCCTGCAGGCAGCGTTAGCAGCCAGTTACATGGCCGGTTACCGGGTCGCGGCCCTACTGGCCACAGCAGGAGCGCTGTATTTTGCCGACTGGTTTGGCGCCTCTAGCTTGAGTTATCAGCACGGCGCCTGGGCCAGCACTTACATGCTGTTTGCCATGCTGATGCTGCCGGGGCTGATCACCACGCTGTGGATGCGCGAACCACCGCTGCCGCTGCGCACCCAGCAGTCCGCCGAACGCTATGGCCTCAGCCACCAACTGGTCTCGGTACTGGTGCTGATAGTGCTGCTGATCTCGGTGCCGGCGATGTTTACCCAGTTCTATCACAGCGACTTTGCCAGCGTGATCAACGGCGAAATCAGCCTGTTCGAGTTACTCCGTGATGATCGCGCGCTTATGCGCGCCCTGCTGTACACCGTCCTCACCGCGCTGTGTTTATCCACTGGCGGCCGACGTGGCTTGGCACCGGTACTCACACCGGTTAACGACTTTATCTTGCGCTATCGCTGGCAGGCTTTTCTGTTGCTGGGGCTGGTGGCCACCTATCGCATGTCTGACACCGTGATGGGGGTAATGGCCAACGTCTTCTATATCGACCAAGGCTTTACTAAGGAGCAGATCGCCAGCGTCAGCAAGATCTTTGGCCTGGTAATGACCCTGTTCGGCGCCGGCTTAGGCGGGGTGCTGATCGTGCGCTTTGGCATCATGCCGATCCTATTTATCGGCGGGGTGACGTCGGCGGCGACTAACTTGCTGTTTGTGCTGCTGGCCGACATGGGCCCGCACCTGCAAATGCTGATGCTCAGTATTTCCTGCGACAACTTCAGCTCCGGCCTGGCCACTGCGGCTTTTGTCGCCTATTTGTCGAGCCTGACCAACCTGAAATTCTCCGCCACTCAATACGCCCTGCTCAGCTCGCTGATGCTGCTACTGCCACGGTTGATCGGTGGTTACTCGGGGGTCATGGTGGAGAAACTGGGTTATGCGCAGTTCTTTCTGATCACCGCCCTGCTCGGCGTGCCGACGCTGTTTTTGGTCGCATTGCAGTGGCGCAAACAAATAGCACCAGCCGCGACTGACAAACATCAGGCATAAAAAAGGTCGACTATAGGTCGACCTTTTTCAGCTGGCACCAAGGTGCGCCCTAACCTCGCTAAATATCAGTCGCGGAAGTTATTAAACTGCAGCGGCATACTGAAATCGCGGGCACGCAAGGCGGCCATGGCTTCTTGCAGGTCATCGCGCTTCTTGCCGGTTACCCGTACTTGCTCGCCCTGAATGGCGGCCTGCACTTTCAGCTTGCTGTCTTTGATATGGGCGACGATTTTCTTCGCCAGCTCCTTATCAATCCCCTCACGCAGGGTCGCTTCTTGCTTAATGCCTTTGCCCGAAGGGAAAGCGTCTTTGTACTCAAGGCATTGGACATCAATTTTGCGCTTGATCAACGACTGTTCAAGGATCGGCTTCATTTGCTCAAGAATAAAATCGGCTTCGCCAGTCAGATTAATGACCAGATCTTTTAGCTCGAAACTGCCTTTGCCACGTAAATCAAAACGCCGTTCCAGCTCTTTGCTGGCATTATCAATGGCATTGGTGACTTCGTGTTTATCCAATTCGGACACCACGTCGAACGAGGGCATGGGTTTTCTCCAAAATATTAAGGCGCCAGATAGAAGGCGCGACCGACGTCACGGACGGACGCCACGCGGCTTGACGGTTTAAACGCGAAGTCATTATAACTGTTCGTATCCATCTAGACCGGCTCAACGCCGGCGTTTATTGCCCCTTTAGTGAGCCGCCTCAATGCCCAACCCGCACCTCAGCATTCTGGTGGTCGATGACACCAAGTTCTCCAGCGCAATTATTGGTCGCGCGCTGAAGCTGGCCGGTTATCTCGATGTACGTTTTGCCAGCAGCGCCCTGCAAGCCCTCACCCTACAAGAACAACGCCCCGCCAGCGTGTTGCTGGCCGATTGGATGATGCCGGAAATTGACGGTTTAGAGCTGACCAGTCGGGTTCGCCAACAAGATGAAATGACCCATCACTACACCTACATTATTTTGCTCACCGGGCGCGAAGGCGAAAACGTCCTGGGTGAGGCCTTTGAAAGCGGCGTCGATGACTTCATCAACAAAGCCGCCATGCATGAACAGTTGGTGCCACGGGTATTTGCCGCCGACCGCCTGTGCAACACCCTGCAGCGCCTACTGCAGGAAAACCACCTGCTAACGCAGAACATCTCCAGCCTCGAACAACGCAACCTGATCGACCCGCTGACCGGCCTTGGCAACACCCGCCTGCTCCAGCAACGCTTGAGCGACAGCCTGCGTCAGCTGGAATCCCGTGGCGGCGCGCTGTGTTATCTGCTGATCGGCCTGCAGGAAGCCGGCCAATTGCGCGAGCAATATGGCGAGGAGTTTCACAGCGAACTGCTGCATGGCGTTGCCCGCCGACTGCAGCAACATGTGCGCCCGCTCGACGTACTAACCCGCGTGGACGACAGTCACTTCGGCCTGATTGCCTTGCTGGAAAACATCCAGGAATGTTCGCCCAGCAGCTTCAAGCGTTTGCATGAAGGTTTAAACCTCAAAGCCTTCAAGACCAGCGAAGGTTTTATCACCCTTAAGGCCGGCATCAGCCTGGTCGGCCTCGACGCCAACGCTCTGCCTCTAACGTCCCAGGACCTGATCGACAAAGCCGTCGAGCTGCTGCCAGAGGCGTATAACAACGGCCGAATCAACGCCGCGCGCCTGTCGCCCACGTAATAACCCTATGACCTGGCACGTACTGGACGCCGGCAGCCTCGGCACCTCTAGTCGGTGCCGTGCGCCTCTGCGTGGAACCTTAGCCTTATGACTTGGCATGTCTTGGGGGCCGGTAGCCTGGGAACTTTGTGGGCCGTGCGTTTGGCCCGCGCAAGCTTGCCGGTGCGGTTGATTTTGCGCGACCAGGCGCGGCTCAACGCCTATCAGCAAGCTGGCGGCCTGACGCTTATCGAACAAGGCCAGCACTGCCTGCACGCCATAGAAGCCGAAACCCTCAACGCCAGCACACCTATTCAGCGCCTACTGCTGACTTGCAAAGCCTATGACGCTGCCGCCGTGATGGGCGCACTCAAGCCACGCCTGGCCGCGAATGCTGAAGTTATCCTGCTGCAAAATGGCCTCGGCAGTCAGCAACAGGTCGCCGAGCAACTGGCACCCTTGCGCTGCATTTACGCCAGCAGCACCGAGGGCGCGTTTCGCCAAAGCGATTTTACCGTGGTATTTGCCGGCGCCGGTCACACCTGGCTTGGCGACCCACACCAACCCGCCGCGCCCATGTGGCTGGAGCAGCTCAGCCGCGCGGGCATCCCCCAGCAGTGGACTGCGGAGATTCTCTCGCGGCTGTGGCGCAAGCTGGCGATCAATTGCGCAATCAACCCGCTGACGGTGCTACACGATTGCCGCAACGGCGAACTGCTCAACTACCCAGCCGAAGTCAGCAACCTGTGCGCCGAGCTGGTCGAACTGCTCCAGGCCAACGACCAAGCCAGCGCGGCCGTTGACCTGCACGCCGAAGTGCTGCGGGTGATTAACGCCACGGCGGCCAATTACTCCTCCATGCAACAAGATGTCAGCCGCCAACAACGCACCGAAATCAGCTATTTACTCGGTTACGCCTGCGCTGCGGCAACTCGCCAGCAGCTGCACTTGCCGCAACTGCAAGACTTACAGTTGCGCCTGACTGCCCATCTGCGCGCACGCGGATTGCCCAGCGACTAGCAGCCGCGCTACCCTGCCAAACACCCGCCAAAATTAGCTAGCCGCCCGCCATGTCCCTGCGCCAGACCCTAGCCAACCTCAGCGTTGGGCATAAACTCCTCGCGGCGCTCTTGGTGCTGCTGAGCACAGTGCTGCTGGTGGTGAACCTGGTGTTTGTCAGCGCCGTCTACTGGATTGCCCGGCAAAGCGTTGACCCCCAAGCCTTGACCAGCATTGGCCGGCTGCTCGACAACCCCACCCTGAGCCACGCAGCACTGGCCTCGGACAGCAGCGCCAAGGCGTTACTGGACAACCTCAGTGATTTCTCCGCACTGCGCGCCGCCGCCCTGTATGACCAAGACGGTCAGCGCCTGGCAGAGCTGCAGCAAGACGATCCGCTGCCGCTACCCGAACACTTTGAGCACGTAGCAGACTGGATGCGCAATAACGCCGCGCACCTGGTTGATCTGGAGCAGCCCGGAGAAGCCCCCGGCCACCTGTTACTGGTCGCCGCCAGCGAACTGTCGCCGGCCTTCTACCAAGGCGTAGTGGCCGCCAGCCTGTTGATTTTGTGCCTGAGCCTGCTGCTCTGGTTAGTGGTGGCCAGACAGGTGCGCAGCCTGGTGACTAAACCTATCCGGCGCCTGGAGGAGTTGTCACGGCAAGTCACCAACCAGGAAAACTACGCCCTGCGCGCCCGCCCCGGTAATAACGACGAACTGGGCAGTTTGGCTGAGGCCTTCAACACCATGCTGACGCGTATTCAGGCCCGCGAAGACGAACTCAAACGCGCCCGCGACGACGCCCAAACCGCCAGCGATGCAGCCCAACAACTGACCAAGCTCACCCGCCACTCCAACCGTAAACTGGAAATGGAGGTGCAGGTCCGCAACAAGATCGAGAAAAAACTCACCGGCTTTCAGAACTACCTCAACAGCATCATCAACTCGATGCCCTCGGCGCTGATCGCCCTGGACGAACAACTCTACGTCACCCAATGGAACCAGGAAGCCAGCCGGCTCTCCGGCACGTCGTTGAACAAGGCTCTGAACCAGCCAATCTTCCTCGCCTTCCCCTCGCTCAAGCCTTTTCTCGAGCAACTCAAGCGCACCAACGAACGCCATCAGGTGGAGAAAATCGAACGGGTGACCTGGACCCACAATGATCAACCGCAGCACTTCGCCCTGACCTTTTACCCCCTGGTGGGCAGCGGCGGCCGGGGCGTGGTGATTCGCATCGACGACATCAGTCAACGCCTGGCCATGGAAGAGTTGATGGTGCAGTCGGAGAAAATGCTTTCGGTCGGCGGCTTGGCAGCCGGCATGGCCCATGAAATCAACAACCCGCTGGGGGCGATTTTGCATAACGTGCAAAATATTCGCCGCCGGCTGTCCAGCGAGCTGGAAAAAAACCTCGCCCAGGCCGCCGACAGCGGCGTCGAACTGAGCGCAGTAA
>JAIERD010000398.1 GCA_019747155.1 Pseudomonadaceae bacterium | reverse complement strand
GGTACATATGGTGGTGGGTGTTGACCAGGCCAGGGATGACAATATGGCCCTTGAGGTCGAGCACTTCATCGGCGGTGGCCGGCAGCTCACTGCTAGGCCCAACCTGGACAATCTGATTGCCGACTATATAAAGACCGCCCTGCTTGATCTCCCGACGCTCGCCGTCCATGGTCACCAGCAGTTCAGCGTTTTTAACCAATAAAGTCTTAGCCATCGTTTCTCCTCCGGCCCGTTGGCGGGCGTAGTTGTTGTTCGACGTATTTAGTTGCGCTGGCGTTCGCGAGGTCGTTCTGGCGAGGCGCTTTATCGAAGCCTGTACGATTTTGTACGGCGAGATAAAGCAACGCCGCCAGAGCGATCTCGCGGGCGTCAGCTAGCCGCCGGTCATGCTCATGAAGCGTATGACCTGTACTTGCTCGCAAGCATCGAAGTAGTGGCGTTCGGGTTTCAACCGCAGAGCCTCGATCAGCGCCCCACGCAGCCTTGCTGAGTCACCGGGATGACGACGCAGCAAGGCCTTCAAATCCAGCGCGCCGTCAGACCCTAAGCACAGCACCAGCTGACCTTCGGCAGTGACTCGCACGCGGTTGCAGTCGCCACAAAAATTGCGGCTGTGAGGCGAGATAAAGCCGACGCGAGTATCAGTGCCCACCACCTGCCAATAACGTGAGGGGCCGCCGGTGCGATGGCTGCTGGGCAGCAGTTGAAAGCGTTGCTGGATGCGTTCGCGCACCTCATCGCTGCTGCACAGGGTGTGCTCGCGGGAATGGCTGGAGATGTTGCCCAGCGGCATCTCCTCGATAAAACTGATGTCCAACTGCTGGCTGACCGCGAAGGCCACCAGGGCCTCTACTTCGTCATCGTTGCGGCCTTTTTGCACCACGGTGTTGAGCTTGATCCGCTGGAAACCGGCCGCCCGCGCCGCCTCGATGCCGGCCAATACTTGTGCGAGTTGATCGCGGCGGGTGAAGGCGGCGAAGCGCTCGCGCTGCAGCGAATCGAGGCTGATATTCAGACGCTTCACCCCTGCTGCGCGCAGGCCGCTGGCCATGTGCGCCAGTTGTGAACCGTTGGTGGTGATGGCCAGATCTTCCAGCTCGCTGCGAGCGCCAAGGCGGCCAAGCAGGCTGAGCAGATTTTTGCGCACCAGCGGCTCACCGCCGGTGATGCGAATGCGCTTAACCCCCAGGCAGATAAAGGCATCGGCGACGGTGTAGAGCTCTTCGAGGCTGAGGATTTGCGCGCGCGGGGCGAAGACCATGTCTTCGCTCATGCAATAGGTGCAGCGAAAATCGCAGCGGTCGGTGACTGACAGCCGCAGGTAGCTGATACGTCGACCAAAGGGATCAAGCAAAATGGGATCTTGCATGCTGGGGCCTGCCGCAGCACGCGCCAGTTTGGGACACTGGCGACATGGACGGGCGTTTAATAAAACAGAATTTATTTATTTTGTATACAGCATTACTGACAATCTTCTTTTTACGACGCCCGCAAACCACCCCAGCCCTTGGCTTGAGAGCCGCGCAGGCCCAGTGCTACCATGCCAGTGCAGGTGCACCGCCCTTTGCGACGCACGGCAACAAGCCCGGGGGCTTATGAGCAGTATTCGCCAGCGCAACAAAGATTTGATCCTGCGCGCAGCCAGTGAAGAATTTGCCGACAAAGGCTTTGCCGCCGCCAAGACCAGCGATATCGCGGCCAAGGCCGGGGTGCCCAAGCCCAACGTGTATTACTACTTCAAAAGCAAAGACAACCTTTACTGCGAAGTGCTCGAAAGCATTATCGAACCCCTGCTACAGGCCTCGGCACCGTTCAACCAGGTTGGCCAACCGGCGCAAATTTTGCGTGACTATATTCACGCCAAGATCCGTATTTCCCGTGACCTGGCCAACGCCTCCAAGGTGTTTGCCAGCGAGATCATGCATGGCGCGCCGCACCTAACCGCGCAGCAAAGCGCGCAATTGAATGCCCAGGCCAAACACAATATTGGCTGCATCCAAGGCTGGATCGACCAAGGCCTGATGGCCAAGGTCGACCCTCACCATTTGCTGTTCAGCATCTGGGCCGCGACCCAAACCTATGCCGACTTTGACTGGCAAATCTCCACCGTCACCGGCAAAGCCAGCCTCGACGACGCCGACTACCAAGCCGCCGCCGACACCATCATCCGCCTGGTGCTCAAAGGCTGCGAAGTCGCTGAGTAAGATCGCGCGAGTGCGATCACGTTGTAGGGTGGGCTTCAGCCCACCGCAAACCCTCGCAAGAACCCTGGTGGGCTGAAGCCCACCCTACGATCGCTGCCGCAGCGGGCTAGGTTTTAACCCGCATCCGCCAGCAAACCCGCCGCCAAAATCCCCTTGATCGCGCATTGCTCGTCGACGTCCGAGGTGTCGCCGCTGATGCCGATGGCGCCGATTACGGCGTTTTGCCCATCACGAATCAACACCCCGCCCGGCGCCGGAATCAGATTGCCGTGGGCCAAGGTATTGACCGCCGAGATAAAGCTCGGCCGCTGCTGGGCGTCTTCGGCAATCAAGCGTGAAGCCTTGCCCAGCGCCACGGCGCCCCAGGCTTTGCCGATGGCGATTTGCGGGCGGAGCATGCTGGCGCCGTCTTCACGCAGCAAGGTGATCAAGTGACCGCCAGCATCCAGCACGGCAATGGTCAAAGGCGCGGCCGAAATTGCGTGGCCGGCCGCCAGGGCCTGGCTGCTGATGTTGGTAGCGACTTGCAAGGTTAAAGCGCTCATATGAGTGGCCTTCTTGTAGTGGTGAGAAAGTTGAAAGAAACGCCTTCATCCCTGCGGCTAAAAGTCGCCGACAGCAGACCGGGGCAATCAAAAGGTCGAGGCAAATATCCCACCTAAAACAAAAAACGCAATAGACAAGTACAATCTATACGTAGTTTGTATACATAGTTGCAGGTTAAGGCCTAGACGCCTCCCGCGCGCCCGCTCAAACAGCCGTTTTAAAAGAATTTTCCTCCCGGTGATTCTCATCAAGAAAAATTCTTGACCAGCAAGTCATGCCATGAATAGAATCAAGCCCAGAAAACTGTATACAATCTTAGAACAAAAGAGGCACAACAGCATGGCCAGAATGAGAGCAATCGAGGCAGCCGTACTCGTAATGCGTCGCGAAGGTGTTGATACCGCGTTTGGTATCCCCGGTGCGGCAATCAACCCTTTGTATGCAGCGCTGCGTAAAGTCGGCGGCATCGACCACGTCCTGGCCCGCCACGTTGAAGGCGCCTCGCACATGGCCGAGGGCTACACCCGCACCAACGCCGGCAACATCGGCGTGTGCATCGGCACCTCCGGCCCAGCCGGCACCGACATGGTTACTGGGCTGTATTCGGCCAGCGCCGACTCGATCCCGATTCTGTGCATCACCGGCCAGGCACCACGGGCACGGATGCATAAGGAAGACTTCCAGGCAGTCGACATCACCAGCATCGTCAAGCCGGTGACCAAGTGGGCGACTACCGTGATGGAGCCTGGCCAAGTGCCGCGCGCCTTCCAAAAAGCCTTCTTCGAGATGCGCAGCGGCCGCCCAGGCCCAGTGCTGATCGACCTGCCGTTTGACGTGCAGATGGCCGAGATCGAATTTGATATCGACGCCTACGAGCCGTTGCCGCTGGCCAAGCCCGCCGCTAACCGGGTGCAGATCGAAAAAGCCCTGACCATGCTCAACGAGGCCGAGCGTCCATTAATCGTTTCCGGTGGTGGGGTAATTAACGCCGATGCCGCCGCGCAGCTGGTGATCTTCGCCGAGCTGGTGGGCGTGCCAGTAGTACCGACTCTGATGGGTTGGGGCGCGATCCCTGACGACCACGAGTTGATGGTCGGCATGGTTGGCCTGCAAACTTCTCACCGTTACGGTAACGCTACTTTGCTGGCTTCCGACTTGGTGTTCGGCATCGGTAACCGTTGGGCTAACCGCCACACCGGCTCGGTTGAGGTATACACCGAAGGCCGCAAGTTCATTCACGTCGACATCGAGCCGACCCAAATTGGCCGCGTGTTCAACCCGGACCTAGGCATAGTTTCCGATGCCGGCGCGGCGCTGGACATGTTCATCAGCGTGGCTCGCGAGTGGCAAGCCGCTGGCAAGTTGAAGGATCGCAGCAGCTGGTTGAATGAATGCCAGCAGCGCAAGAGCAGCCTGCAGCGTAAGACCAACTTCGACAACGTGCCGGTTAAGCCGCAGCGCGTTTACCAAGAGATGAACGAAGTGTTCGGCCGCGACACCTGCTACGTCAGCACCATCGGCTTGTCGCAGATTGCCGGCGCGCAGTTCTTGCACGTCTACAAACCGCGCCACTGGATCAACTGCGGCCAGGCCGGCCCGTTGGGCTGGACCATTCCGGCGGCTTTGGGTGTGGTTAAAGCCGACCCGACCCGCAACGTAGTGGCGCTGTCTGGCGACTTTGACTTCCAGTTCATGATCGAAGAACTGGCCGTTGGCGCGCAGTTCAACCTGCCGTACATCCATGTGGTGGTGAACAACTCCTACCTCGGTTTGATTCGCCAATCGCAGCGCGGTTTCGAGATGGATTACTGCGTGCAGCTGGGCTTTGAAAACGTCAACGCGCCAGAGTTGAACGGCTACGGCGTCGACCACGTGGCCGTAGTGGAAGGCTTGGGTTGCAAGGCGATTCGCGTGTTCGAACCGAACGAAATCAAAGCCGCACTGATCAAGGCCAAGGCGTTGATGGCCGAGTTCCGCGTACCGGTGATGGTGGAAATCATCCTGGAACGAGTGACCAACATCTCCATGGGCGTCGAGATCAACGCAGTCAACGAGTTTGAAGACCTGGCGTTGACCGGTGCCGATGCACCGACCGCCATCTCCATGCTGGATTGATGTAACACCTGCCCTGTCCCGCGTGCGGGATGGGGAACTTTTAAAGGAGCTGACCATGCCCCGTTTTGCCGCCAACCTGTCCATGCTGTTTACCGAGGAAGAGTTCCTCGACCGCTTCGACGCTGCCGCCGATGCAGGCTTCACCGGTGTCGAATACCTGTTTCCCTACGACTTTCCAGTCGAGGTGATCAAGGCCCGCCTGAACGCCAACAACCTGACCCAGGTGTTGTTCAACCTTCCTGCGGGCGACTGGTCGATTGGTGAGCGCGGCATCGCCTGCCAGCCTGATCGCGTCGAAGAGTTTCGTGCCGGTGTGGCCCAAGCCATCAGCTACGCCAAGGTACTCGGCAACAGCCAGATCAACTGCCTGGCCGGTATTCGCCCGGCCGGTTATGACTGCACGACCATCGAGCAAACCTTTGTCGACAACCTGAAGTTTGCCGCCGAACAGTTGCAAGCCGTCGGTATCAAGTTGGTCATGGAAATGATCAACACCCGCGACATTCCCGGCTTCTACTTGAACACCACTAAGCAGGCCCTGGCGATTCGCGACAAAGTTGCCAGCAACAACCTGTACCTGCAGTACGACATCTACCACATGCAAATCATGGAAGGCGATCTGGCCCGCAGCATGGAAAACAATCTGGCGGTGATCAATCACATCCAGCTGGCCGACAACCCCGGCCGCAACGAGCCAGGCACCGGCGAGATCAACTACCGCTTCTTGTTTGAGCACCTGGACCGCATTGGCTACCAGGGCTGGGTCGGCTGTGAATACAAGCCGGCTACCACCACCGTAGCCGGCCTCGGCTGGATGAAAGC
>JAIERD010000547.1 GCA_019747155.1 Pseudomonadaceae bacterium | reverse complement strand
CTGCGTCCACTCGCGCTCAGACTAATAAAAGGAATGCCATGAAGAAGCTTCTGGGCCTTATCGCCCTCTTGATCGCCGCTGTTGCTGGTTACCTGATTCTTGCCCCCAGCCCAATCGACCCAGTGGCATGGGACGCGCCCGTAGCGCCGACCATGAGCGGAGTGCTGGCGGTTAACAACGACCTGCAAGGCGCCGAACTGCTCGCCCAAGGCAAGCTGGACGGCCCAGAAGACACCGCCGTCGACGCCCAGGGCCGGGTCTATGCCGGCCTGCATAACGGCAAAATAGTGCGCATTGGCAGCGATGGCACAGTGGCAACTTTTGCCGACACCCAAGGCCGGCCGCTGGGCATGGACTTTGACGCCAAGGGTAATTTGATCGTCGCCGACGCCTTTAAAGGTCTGCTGAGCATCGACCCACAGGGGCAGATTCGCGTGCTCAGCACCGAGGCCGAGGGCGTGCATTTTCGCTTTACCGACGACCTGGACATCGCCAGCGACGGGCGCATTTACTTCACCGATGCCTCGGACAAATTCGAGCAGCCCGACTACCTGCTCGATCTGCTCGAAGCCCGCCCCCACGGCCGGCTGCTGCGTTACGACCCGGCCACCGGCCAAACCGAACTACTGCTCAAAGACCTGTACTTCGCTAACGGCGTGGCGTTGTCGGCCAACGAAGACTTTGTGCTGGTCAACGAAACCTACCGTTACCGCATCGCGCGCTACTGGCTAAAGGGTGACAAAGCCGGTCAGCACGACATCTTTATCGACAACTTGGTCGGGCTGCCCGACAACCTGCAAGGCGATCGCGCCGGCACCTTTTGGGTGGCGCTGCCGACCCCGCGCCTGGCCGACACCGATGTACTGCACCGTAAACCCTGGGCCAAGGCTCTGCTGGCCAAGCTGCCGCGCGCCCTGTGGCCCAAGCCGCAAAAATACGGCCTGGTGCTGGCCATCAATGAAAACGGCGAAATCATCCGCAGCCTGCACGACAGCAGTGGCGAACACC
The DNA here is from genome assembly GCA_019747155.1 of Pseudomonadaceae bacterium. Taxonomy (GTDB): domain Bacteria; phylum Pseudomonadota; class Gammaproteobacteria; order Pseudomonadales; family Pseudomonadaceae; genus Aquipseudomonas. The sequence goes on along the minus strand of JAIERD010000547.1, from coordinate 4,655 downwards.
TGCGGATGATCACCTCGGCAAAACCCGTGGGTGATTGGCTGTATTTGGGCAGTTTAAATAACGACCGCATCGGCAAACTGAAGATCAAATAAGCCTTAGAATAACCGTCCAGTGCTGCGCTGGACTCACCGGAGCCTGCCATGTCACTCGCCCAACTGCTTAGCCCTGCACAACTGCACGCGCGCCAGACGCAGCCCAATCTGGTGCTGCTCGATTGCCGTTTCGCCCTCGACGACCCGGCGTATGGCCAGCGCAGCTATGCCGAGGGGCATATCGCCGGCGCGCAGTTTGCGGATCTGGAGACCGACCTCTCCGGCCCGGTGCAAAAAGGCCGCACCGGCCGCCACCCGCTGCCGGAGCCAACCCAGTTGATCGAACGGCTGCGGGCCTGGGGCGTCAACAACGACAGCGACATCGTGCTGTATGACGACGGTCCCGGCGCATTCGCGGCGCGGGCCTGGTGGTTGCTGGCCTGGCTGGGCAAGCGCGAGGGAGTGTTTTTGCTCGATGGCGGCCTCAAGGCCTGGCGCGAGGCAGGTTTAAACCTGACCAGCACGGCCAGCACGCCGGCCGCCGGTAACTTCAGCGGTCAGGACAACCCACAGTTGCTGCTGACTGCAGCCCAGTTGCAGCAACGCCTGAGTGACCCGCAACTGTGCTTGTTGGATGCCCGTGCCTTGCCACGCTTTCGCGGCGAGGTGGAGCCGCTGGACCCGGTCGCCGGGCATATTCCCGGCGCGCAATGCGCGGTGTTTACCGACAATCTGGACGCCAATGGCCAGTTTCTGCCAGCGGCGCAGTTACAGCAGCGCTTTGCCACGCTGCTCGGCAACCGGCCAAGCAGCGATTTAGTCGCCTATTGCGGTTCGGGCGTGACGGCCTGTCACAACCTGTTTGCCCTGTGTTTGGGCGGCTATCCCTTGGCACCGCTGTATGCCGGTTCTTGGAGCGAATGGATCACCGACCCGCAACGCCCCGTCGCCCTTGGCGATCAGTAACAGCTGCATATAATCCGTGGGGCTTTAGTGCCACGGGTTATATGCACAATAAGCAAAAGCCTAAAACAGTTTAAAAACAGCCTTTTACGAACAACTCTTGGTACTACACTCGAACTTATGCGGCTAACGCCGCTTCCGGTTCGGCCTTTGCAACTCGGTTTACTCGCTTTTATGTGTCAGGCCCGCCGGTTACCTTTTACGAGGGATTTATGGGTATTGCCGCCAGCGATTTACGCCAACACGTTATTCGTCCCACCTTGGTTTACTTGGGCCGCCACTCCCCCAGCGCAGAAGCTTTGCTGCTCGGGGTCGCCGCCTGTCAATCGGCCCTCGGCGCGGTGCTCACCGACCGCCGTGGCCACGGCCTGTACCGCATCGCCGAGCAGCGCCATCAACAAATCTGGGATCAACATCTGGCCCTCGACCCGGACCTGGCCAGCAAGATTCGCGGCCTGGCCAGTCAGCATGCGTTTCTAACCGCACCCCATCTGGAGCTGACGGTGAACCTGCGCTACTCCACCGCCATTGCCTGGATGCTGATCGAAGCCGCCGGCAGCAAACTGCCCGACAGCCACGACCTGCTGGGTCTGGGGCAGATTTGGCGGCAAGTATTTCAGCCCCAAGGGCAGTCGCGCGACTTCCTGAATGCCTGGCTAAGCTGCGTCGGCAAACTCAGTCAGGTCGCCTGAGTCGGCATCCCTGACTTAAGCCTGTCTGTGACGCTTAACGTTTGCGACACAGGGTTAAGCCATCGCCGAGCGGCAATAACGACAGATCCAGGCGCGGGTCATCTTTCAAGCACCGATTAAGCGCCTGAATGGCTCGGGTATCGGCACTTTCCGGCATGGCCTCAAGCACCCGGCCACTCCACAGGGTGTTATCAAACAACAGCAACCCACCAGTGCGCAGCAATACCAACGCGTGCTCTAAATAAGCTGGGTAGTTGGCCTTGTCGGCATCGATAAAAATCAAATCGAAGCTTTCGCCCTGACCGCTGCGCTCAAGCGTCGCCATGGTCTCTAGGGCGGGCCCGAGGCGCAGTTCAATTCGCTGTTCAACGCCGGCCTGGCGCCAATAGCGGCGCGCAATGCTGGTGTACTCCGCCGAAGTATCGCAACAAATCAGCACGCCATCGTCGGCCATGGCGCCGGCCAGGCACAGGCTGCTGTAGCCGGTGAAAGTACCGATTTCCAGCAAGCGTTTGGCGCCCACCAACTTGACCAACAGCGCCATAAACTGGCCTTGTTCCGGGGCAATTTGCCAGCGCGCTACCGGCAACTGCGCGGTCTCCTCACGCAACTGACGCAGCAGCGCGCTTTCGCGCAGCGAGACATCGAGCAGGTACTGGTACAGCAGCTCGTCGAGGTTAAGGCTGCGATTGGTCATCCATCCTCCTGCACCGGGCCAGCAGGCCGTTGAAAAACTACTGCGCTAGGCTATGCAGCGTTGAGACTGCCGCTGGATTCGGCGTTTTATTGAGCGTGGCGCTGCTGCAAATATTCCAACACCGCCGCTTGATCACCGCTGAACTCGATACGTTGCGCCTTGCTGTCACGCTGAAAGGCGTACATCGGGTCGTAGTATTCGCTCAGCAAGCCTTCGATCCACTCGCGGTGCAGCTGCACATCGGCGCTGCGTTGCTGCTCGGCCAGGGCCGCATTCATGCTGGCAGCCAAACGCTGATACCGCTCGCCGCCAAGGCGCTTAACGATGTTGCTCAGGCTCTGCTGCAAGCGCTCGGCAAACAGCGTAAAGCCGTGCTCGGCGCCATGCACGGCGACAAACTCGGCGCACAGGTTGGTCACGTAGTCGGCCAGAATCCGCGTCACGCGGCCCTCAAGGCTATCCTCCAGCCAGATCAGCGGATAGCCCTGCATGCCTTGATGCAAACCCAAGGGTAAGGTGCAACCACCGACCATGCGGCTTTCATCTTCGAGCACAAACTGAGTGTGGCCAGCGTGGCGTTTTTTCAGCAGATCGATGGCCAGACAGTTCTCGAAATCAATCTGCGCCGGCTGCGGGCTGACCCGTTTGCCAAAGCTGGAACCACGGTGATTGGCATGGCCTTCCAGGTCCAGGGCGTTATCTAGCTGGGCCAGTACCTCGGTCTTGCCGGTGCCGGTAAGGCCGCCGACTATGACGAAATCGCACTGCGCCAAGGCCTGCTCGGTGGTTTCCAGCAGAAAGCTGCGCATCGCCTTGTAGCCGCCAATGACCCGCGGATAATCGATGCCGGCCTCTTCCTTGAGCCACTGCTGGACGAGTTGCGAGCGCAGGCCGCCGCGAAAGCAATACAGATAACCCTCGGGATTGGCGCGGGCAAAGGCCGCCCAGGCGGCAATCCGCTCGGCTTTAACCGCGCCGCACACCAACTGATGACCCAGTTTGATGGCGGCGTCCTGGCCACGCTGCTTGTAGCAGGTACCGACTTGTTGCCGCTCAAGATCGTTCATCAACGGCAAGTTGATCACGCCGGGGAAGGCGCCTTTGCTGAATTCGATCGGCGCGCGGGCATCCATCATCGGCACGTCGTTTAAGAATATCTGGCTAAAGTCGGCAGTATTGGCGCGCATCAAAACACCTCGACCGCGTAGCTCTGTCGTTCAACCAGCACGCCGATGGGTGCCAGCTCCAGGCCCAACTCCCCCGCCACGGCGAGAAACTCGGCCTCACCCTCAGGGGTGACCGCCACCAGCAAACCGCCGCTGGTTTGTGGGTCACAGAGCAGGAATTTCTGCTCATCGGTCAGCGGCGCCACCTTCTCACCGTAACTGTCGAAGTTGCGGTGGGTGCCACCGGGCACGCAGCCTTGCTCCAGGTAGTAATCGACCCCCGGCAGACGCGGCACAGCGGCGAATTCGAGTTGCGCGGTCACACCGCTGCCGTCGGCCATTTCCAGCAAATGCCCAAGCAGACCGAAGCCGGTGACATCGGTCATGGCCGTGACGCCGGCCAGCTTGCCGAAACGGCTACCGGGCTTGTTCAGGGTGCACATCCACTCACAAGCCAGGCCAACGTCCTCAGGACGCAACTTCGATTGCTTCTCGGCGGTAGTCAGAATGCCGATTCCCAGCGGTTTGCTCAGGTACAGGCGGCAACCAACGGTGGCGCTGTCGTTGCGTTTCATATGGCGTTTGAGCACCACGCCGGTCACCGCCAGGCCGAAAATCGGCTCGGGGGCGTCGATCGAGTGGCCACCGGCTAGGGGAATACCCGCCGCATCACAGACCGCACGACCGCCGCGAATCACCTCGCGGGCCACCTCGGGCGCCAGCAGATTGACCGGCCAGCCGAGAATGGCGATGGCCATCAGCGGGTCGCCACCCATGGCGTAAATGTCGCTGATAGCGTTGGTGGCGGCGATCCGGCCAAAATCATAGGGGTCATCGACTATCGGCATAAAGAAGTCAGTGGTCGAGACCACGCCGCGCTCGTCATCCAGCGCGTAGACCGCCGCATCATCGCGCGAGGCATTGCCGACCCAGAGCTTGGGATCGAGGTTCTGCGCGCCGCTGCCGGCCAGGATCACATCCAGCACCTTGGGCGAAATCTTGCAGCCACAACCGGCGCCATGACTGTATTGGGTGAGGCGGATAGGTTCGTTCATTGGAATTCTCGAGCGACGCGCGCAGACAAAAGTGCTGGCAGTCTAACAAA
>JAIERD010000567.1 GCA_019747155.1 Pseudomonadaceae bacterium | reverse complement strand
ACGTTGAACTGGTTGGCGGGCACGGCGTTACCGGTGGCACTGACGGCGTCGATGTAGTCGTCGACCAAGGTGTAAAACGGCGTGACCTTCAGTTCGCGCTGGCGGTCGCTGCTGTGCCAGTCGAAGGTGGTCGATAGCGTGTTGGCGGTTTCCGGTTTGAGGTCGATGTCGCCGACGTAGCCATTACCGTCGCCGGCAAAGTTGTTCATGGTCGCCGCCATCGCCCAGCTCGACCAGGTGTAGCGCTCGTACAGGTTCGGCGAGCGGACCTTGCGTGCGTAGCCGAACTCCACATCCAGCTGCTCGCTGTGGGTGTAGCGGGCCAGGGCGCTGAGGTCCCAGTTGTGGTCGGTCTGGCTGCGGTCGGCGGCGTTGAAGGCGGCGGCCTCGGCGTTCTGGTTGCCCATCATATTGCCGTAGCCGTGTACGTCGCCGGCGTCGCTCTGCACATTCTCGTAGCGCACCCCGAGCAGGGTCAGCCAGTCGGCACTGAGCTGCGATTCCCACTCGGAAAACAGCGCGGCGCGGTCACGCTTACCGTCATTGATGTTCTCGAAGGTATTCGGCCACATACCGCTGCCGGACGGACTCCAGTAGTCGTGCAGGCGATAGCGCTGGTATTCGCCGCCGAGCCGCAGCAGGTCTTGCTCACTCAGGTCGATGGTGGCTTTGACGGTGGCGCCGCTGGTTTTGCCTTGGCTGTCCATCGGCATGCCGGCGGCGCAGCTGGCGGAAATCGGCGAGCAGGGTTTGCCGTCGCCGCTGCCGGCAATGTTGGATTGCATGCCGTACCAGAAGCGCTTGTCCGGGCCGAAGTCCATCGAGTGCTCGACCTTCTCGTGGTAGACGCGGGTGTCCAGCTCGCCCCAGTTGAACTGGCTCAGATAACGCAGGCTGATGCGCTGCTGGGTGTTGTCGGTCATGTCCATGCGCTGGTTGGCGAACAATTCCTGCGGCACCTGTTGATAGCCGAGTTTTAGCTCCAGCAGGTCTTCACCCAGCTTGAAAGCCATGCCCAGGGCGTGGTTTTGCGTCTCGTAGGCCGTGGAGGCCACTTCGTCCAGCGGCGAGCCGTTGCCGAGTTGGCCGGTGCTGGTGCTGCGCTTGAAGTCGCTGCCGGCGCTGTAGTTGTTGGCCTTGCTGGTGCTGCCGTCGTAGCGGATGTTGAACAACTCTTCGGCATGAGTGGCGGAGAAATTGCCGCCACGGGCATCGTTGTTGCTGCGGTAGAAGGTGCCGATTTCACCCTTGTCGATGCTTGCCGCACCGGGCGCGGCAAACTCTGGCGCTGCGCTGTCGGCGATGATGGTGCCGCCGATACTGTCGCCACCGACACTGACCGGAGTGATGCCGGCGAACACCTGCAGGTTGCCGAGGTTACTCGGGGCGATATAGGACAATGCCGGGTTCATGTGATTGGGGCAGGAGGCCACTAGGTCCATGCCGTCGATCTTAATTCGCAAACGATCATCGGCCAGGCCACGGATCGCCGGCAGGCTGGAGATGCCACCGGCACTGTTCAGGCTGACGCCGGGCACGCCGCGCAGCAGGCTGGCGCTGTCACTGGTGGCCGGGCGCAGGCTTTGCAAGCGTTGCTCATCGACTGCTGCGGGATTAATCAGTGATTTGCTGGCCGGCTTGGCCTCGATCAGGCTGGGGGCCAGCTGCACGGGCTGGTTCGCGCCGCTGGTAATAATCAGGGGCGCGGGTGCAGCGGCGTGCGCCAATGAGCTGAGCAGCGCGAGCAGGGCCGCGCAGGCCCGTGAATCGGGAAAAGTTGGGTACATGGGGGATGTCTCTGTGCAGAGCTTCAGGTGCCGCACTCATAGCCTGGGCGCGTCCTAAGGACGCCAACGCAAGGCCGAGCAGCGGCGCAGTTGATGGCAGCCAATAGCCGCCATAGCACTAGAGAGCGGGAGGCGCGCGGGGGTTGGCGGCGGGCCAAGGGGCGCGGCTGGGTGTCGCGCTGACGGTCGCGAAGGCCTCGCGCGCTGCGGGCTGCCAGGCCGCTAGTTGCAGGCTGTAGCCGCTGAGACTGGTGGTCAGGGCGGGGCTGGCGCACAGCGGGCAATCGAAGGTGATCGGCGACTGGCTCAGCGGCGGCACCCGCGAATCGCTGGCACCGCTGATGCTGCACTGCAACTCCTCGATACCGCTCAGTTGCAGGCCGCTGCTTTGCCCATGACCAATGGCGCAGGCCAAGGTACTGAACAGCACGCAGCTGTACAGTAACCAGGCAATAAGCCTGCGATTGGTATGGGCAAGTTTCATCAGGGCACTCTACCAGCGCCGGCGGGTGCCACCCACCGGTGTGGCTGCGCTTGATTGTCGCAGCGCGGGCTACGGCTGCGCTTAAGGATTAACCGTAAAGCGCAGCACGCCGAGGGTCTGGCCGCCGTCGGTGATGACGTCGACGCGCCACTTGCCACTCGGCTCGGCGGGGAAGTTCTGTTTGTGGCTCCAGGCGCGGTAGCCGGCTTTGGTGCCGCCTTGAATATCCAGGGCGATGCGGTCGACTTCTTTGCCGTTGTGGCGCCAGACGTGGTAAATCCGCTCAGTCAGGCCGCGCGGTGCATTGATCGCGGTGTAGGCGTACAGGCCCTGTTGCTGGAGTTGGGCGCTGCTGAGCTGTTCGCGGGCTTGGCCGGGGGCGCGCTGGCTGGCGTTCATCTGGGCGCTGACCACCACCTCGCTCAGCCACAGGGTGGCCGGCGGCACCCAGGGCCGCGCCAGCCAACCAATCCCGAGCAAGGCCAGACTCAAACCGGGCAAGGCCAGCCAGCGCCACCAGCGATTGATCTTTAACGTGCCAAGCAAGCTTGGGAAGGACAGCAATACGCTGACCAGCAAAGCCCATTGGTAACTCTGCGCGGTGGTCTGGTGCAGGATGATCGGCAGCGCCGTCAGCAGCGCGGCAAACAGCGTCATGCTGTGGAAGGCCAGGTACAGCCAGCGGCGTGGCGCCAGCCAGTTGAAGTACAGCGGGTCGATGATGGCGATCAGTGCGCAGAGGCCGAGCAGGCCGGTAAACACCAACTGACCGCTGTCCCAGGCGGTGGTCAGGGCAAAGAACGGCAAGACAAAAAACAGACTCTGCTGATGCACCATCTGGGTGGCAAAGCGCAGCAGCCAGGGCGGTATTTGCAGACCAAAACGGCGCGCCAGCTGTTGGCTGAGCAGGTTTTCCAGGGCCAGCCAGAGCCAGGTGACCAGCATCAGAATGGCAATAACCTTGGCGAACTCGGCCTGCCGTTTGACCAGGAAAAAGCTCGCCAGGCCCGAGACAAAACCATACAGCGGCATGACCCAGGGAAAGCGTTGCAGCAAGGCGTGTAGGCGGAGCAGTAAGTCTTTTAAAAAAATCATCGGCTTGGCTGGCGTTTCGCGGGGGACTGAGCAGGGCTTGCGGACAAGGTGTCGGCAGCAATTGCCACGCAGCATACCGCTCTAAACGGGCAGGCGCAGCCGTATCCAGCGCTTAACGACGCTGCGCCGAAGAATCTCGGAACTGCGCCGACCAGTGGCGGTGGCACGAGGGCTTAAAGCGCCCACAAGGCCCGTATCGAGCCACCAAAACCGGCCAGCAGCAGCAACAGGATCGGCGCAAAGCTGAGCAAAAACCCCAGGCTGCGTTTGCCCGGATCGGCCACATAGGCGCGCAAATACACCACCCGCCCAATCAAATAAATGCCGCACAGCACCGCCACCCAGGTGGCCGGCAGGTATTTGCTGGCCAGCCAGACACCCGGCAGCAGCAAGATCAGCAACTCCAGGGTGTTCATCTGCACCCGGTAGTAACGTTCGAATGTTTCATTGCCGCTGGTGGCCGGGGCCTTTACCTCGTAGGTAACCCGGGCTTGAGCCACCAATACGGAAAAGTGCACGTACTGCAGCAAGACCAACACCAGTAATAAATCGACCAGAGCCATAGATCCTCCCAGACCTGTTAGGCCAGCCCGCAATCGAACTGGCGTTTAGCAGTGCTAGAGGTTAGCTCAGTCGTCCTGATTGACTTCATCGCTTGGGGTGTTCTCCAGCAGCTCGACGCTTTGTTCGACTTCGGCTGGCGACTCGTTGCGGATCTGGTTGGCCTCATCGGTCATCTGCTGATTGGAGGTGGCGCCCTGAAAACTCTTGCAGGCGCTTAAGCCATCGCCCTCACCGCAGGCACTGATCACGCCGTTATTGTCGGTAATCCGCTCGGCCACCACATTGTTGGAGTCGCAGCCCAGCAGAGACAGGCAAAGCAGGGCAGGCACAAGCAAGGTGTGGCGCATGGACGTATTCCTCGGGGCAGTGGATGGGCGCGCACGGGAGAGCGCCGATTAGTTGCGACGTTAGTGCAGGGGCTTTACTGCTGTCCAGCAAATCACTCCTGCCGCTCGCCACCGCCGACTTCCAGCAAGCTGCCGAGGCTGGGTAATTGGGTTTCGCTGGCCATTTGCGTGTCGTGTTCGATCTGGTGACTGAAGCGTTCCAGCGAGTGTTCCTTGGCCGGTTGGGCATCGCTGGCAAACACCGGCGGGCTGAGGATGTAGGCCGCCAACAGGCGGGTCAGCGCCTTCAGGCTGTCGATATGGGTGCGCTCGTAGCCGTGGGTGCCGTCGCAGCCGAAGGCCAGTAACGCGGTGCGAATGTCGTAGCCGGCAGTGACCGCTGATTGCGCGTCGCTGTGGTAGTAGCGAAACAGGTCGCGACGCACCGGCACTTCGTGCTCGGCGGCCAGACGCAACAGATGGCGCGACAGGTGATAGTCGTAAGGACCACCGGAATCCTGCATGGCGACGCTGACGCTGTGCTCGTTGGATTGCTGGCCGGTGGCGACCGGCGCGATGTCGATACCGACAAATTCGCTGACATCCCAGGGCAGCGCGGCGGCGGCGCCGGAGCCAACTTCTTCGGTGATGGTGAACAGCGGATGGCAGTCGATTTCCGGCTCGATGCCGCTCTCGACAATCAGCTTGAGGGCGGTCAGCAGCGCCGCCACCCCGGCTTTGTCGTCCAAATGACGGGAGCTGATATGGCCGCTGTCACAGAACTCCGGTAGCGGGTCGAAGGCGACAAAATCGCCAATCCCGATGCCCAGGCTCTCGCCATCGGCGCGGGTGCTGCAGTACGCGTCCAGGCGCAACTCGACGTGGTCCCAGCTGATCGGCAACTGATCCACTGCGGTGTTAAACGCATGCCCGGAGGCCAGCAGCGGCAACACGCTGCCGCGCAGTACACCCTGGTCGGTAAACAGGCTGACACGGCTGCCTTCGGCGAAACGGCTGGACCAGCAACCGATGGCCGCCAAGGCCAGGCGGCCGTTGTCTTTGATCTCCCGCACGCTAGCGCCGATGGTGTCCAGGTGCGCCGACACCGCCCGATCGGGGCTCGACTGGCGGCCCTTGAGGGTGGCGCGGATGGTGCCGCGACGGGTCAGCTCGAAGGGAATGCCGAGTTCCTCGAGGCGTTCGACCACGTAGCGCACCAGGGTGTCGGTAAAGCCGGTGGGGCTGGGAATGGCGAGCATTTCCAGCAGGACTTTTTGCAGATAGACGAGGTCGGGTTCGGGCAGTTTCGTGGTCATTTGAGTCTCCATAACTCTGTCGCAGTGGCGGTTAATCCACCGGCTCAGCACGTGTAGGGAGGGCTTTAGCCCGCCGCCGCTGAGTC